>DAIQBF010000095.1:0-10724 GCA_036781305.1 Lutibacter sp. | reverse complement strand
AATCCTTAGTTTTTGAAACAGATTCAAACGATTTTTCATTCAGTTTTTGAACAGATTGTCCTATTGAGGAAAATGCAATTAAAAAAATAAAAAGGCGTATTATGTTTTTCATATATTGATTTTAAACGAGTTCTTATGCTAAAAATACAATAATCACGCCAAAAATAACAAATGCTTAACACATACGCCGTTTAGCTTCTATTAGTAATTTTAAAATTACAAAGTTCCTCTGCGTTCTTGTTCGGCTTCAATGGATTCAAACAAGGCTTTAAAATTCCCTTTTCCGAAGGATTGTGCGCCTTTTCTTTGAATTATTTCAAAAAAAAGTGTCGGTCTGTCGGTTACGGGTTTGGTAAAAATTTGCAATAAATAACCTTCATCATCTCTGTCAACTAAAATTCCAAGATCTTTTAAGGCTGCCAAATCTTCATCAATTTCGCCAACTCTGTCCATTACAGTGTCATAATAGGAGCCGGGAACATATAAAAACTCAACACCGCGCGCTGTCAGTTCTTTTACGGTTTCTAAAATATTGTTGGTTGCAACGGCAATGTGTTGCACGCCAGGGCCATTGTAAAAGTCTAAATATTCTTCAATTTGTGATTTTTTGACTCCTTCTGCAGGTTCATTAATGGGAAATTTCACACGGCCGTTCCCGTTTGTCATCACTTTACTCATTAACGCCGTATATTTTGTTGAAATATCTTTGTCATCAAAAGTAATCAGGTTGGCAAATCCCATCACTTCATTGTAAAATTTTGACCAAACATTCATTTCGTTCCATCCTACATTGCCAACCATATGGTCAATATAACGCAAACCAACATCGGTTGGATTATGGTTCGAATTCCAATTGACGAATTTTGGCAAAAACAAACCGTTGTAATTTTTTCTTTCAACAAAAATGTGGACGGTATCTCCATAGGTATGAATTCCGGAGCGAACAACTTCGCCATTTTCATCGCTTTCTATTGTTGGTTTCATGAACGATTTTGCGCCCCGTTTGGTTGTTTCTTCCCAAGCTTTTGCAGCATCTTCTACCCATAGCGCCACAACTTTTACGCCATCGCCATGTTTCTCGATATGGTCAAAAATTTCTTGGTTATTTTTGTTCGGCATTGGTGTGGTTAATACCAGTTTAATTTTATCCTGAACCAAAACATAACTGGTTCTATCAGTTAAGCCAGTTTCGAGTCCCGCATACGCCAATGATTGAAATCCGAATGCTGTTTTATAATAATGCGCTGCCTGTTTGGCATTTCCAACGTACATTTCCACATAATCGGTTCCCAATAAGGGTAAAAAATCTTGTGCTTCCGGAAATATTTTTTCCAATCCGTAGTTAAAATTTTGAGTATTTTTTAGCTTAGTCATTTTTCTAATATTTATTCAGTTATCCAAGATTTATAATAATCATCCACCTGCAAATTCATAGCTTCTTCAGTTATCATTACTGGTTTAAAAGGATCAATCATCACGGCCAATTCTTCGGTAAATTTTTTTCCGACGCTTCTTTCAATCGCTCCAGGATGCGGACCGTGGGGAATTCCTCCCGGATGCAAGGTTATTTGTCCTTTTTCTATATTATTCCGGCTCATAAAATCGCCGTCTACATAATATAATATTTCTTCGGAATCTATATTGCTGTGGTGATAAGGTACCGGAATCGATTTCGGATGGTAATCGAACATTCTGGGCACAAAAGAACAAACCACAAAACCTGCCGCCTCCCAAGTTTGGTGAATTGGTGGCGGCATATGAATGCGACCTGTGATGGGCTCAAAATCGTGAATGGAGAAAGCGTAAGGATAATTAAATCCGTCCCAGCCTATGGCATCAAAAGGATGATTTTTGTAGTTGTATTCCCAAAGAACGCCTTGTTTTTTGATAAATATTTTAAAATTCCCTTTCTCATCATGGGTTTGTAAATTGGTTGGCAATTTAAAATCGCGTTCGCAAAACGGGGAATGTTCCAACAATTGCCCGAAGTTATTTCGATAGCGTTTTGGCGTTACAATTGGGCTGAATGATTCAATGTACAACAATCGGTTTTCCTGTGTGTCAAAGTCTATTTGGTAAACGGTTCCTCGTGGGATAATCACATAATCACCGTATTTAAAAGCAATATTTCCATACATCGTTTTTAAAGTGCCCGAACCAACATGGACAAAAAGCATTTCATCGGCATCAGCATTTTTATAAAAGTAAGCTGAAGAAAATTCTTTTGGTGCGGCCAAACCAATATGCAAATCGCTATTTACAAATACAGTTTTTCTGCTTTCCAGATAATCAGCTTCGGGTTTTAAGGAAAATCCTTTAAAACTTAAGGCTTTCATATTTTTGTCGATGGCAATTTTTGGCGCTACATCTTTTACTTTTTTGATTTCCGTAACCACTGTGGGCGGATTCAAATGATAGATTAATGAAGACATTCCCCCGAAACCTGCGGTACCAAAAAGTTCTTCTTGATACAATCCGCCCGTAGGTTTTTCAAAAGTGGTGTGACGTTTTGGTGGAATTTTACCCAATGAATAATATCTAGGCATAGTGGCTGTTTTTTAGTTATGAGATCCTTAAAAAGGATTGGTAGTTTTTTATGAATTTATATCTAAATGATTTTCATCATTTTAGGATTGAATCCTAAACATTAAAGGTACAAAACTTTTAGTTTGTAACACTAACTATGAATTTTTTCATTCGTTTCTCTCGTTGATTAAGAATTTTAGAAGTATCAATAATTCTGTCCAAGCTGTTTGTGTGCTTTACAAATATAAAAATATTTTTGAATGTCTAATCAAAAAAAAAGAGCACTTTAAGTGCTCTTTTTCAATTATATTTTTTGAAAGCTAAGAAGAAAATCCATTAACTTCAACAACTTGTAAAATTTGGGGGGCGTGCCTTTTTATGGTGGCTTCAACACCGTTTTTTAAAGTCATCTGATTTACGGAGCAACCCAAACAGTTGCCTTCTAATTGAACACTAACAATATTTTCGCGTATTTCAACCAACGAAATGTTTCCGCCATCGGCCTGTAAATAAGGCCTGATTTCCTGCAACGCATTTTCAACATTATTTTTAAGTTCTTCCGCTTCCATAGGTTTTTTATTTTGTGCTGCACCCGCTCATTGTTGTAATTCTAACAATTTCAGTTGGTGGTAAATCGTTGTTTCTTTTTACCAATTGCGATAAGGTATTCTTGGTAATTTCTGAAAAAGCATTTTCTAAAGGTGTATTGTCCTGAAGGGCTACAGGATGACCAACATCTCCCGATTCCCTAATGCTTTGCACCAAAGGTATTTCTCCTAAAAACGCAACATCAATGTCTTCGGCCAAGTTTTTTGCGCCATCTTGTCCAAAAATATAGTATTTATTATTAGGAAGTTCGGCAGGCGTAAAATAGCTCATATTTTCAACAATGCCCAAAACGGGAACATTGATACTTTCTTGTTGAAACATCGCCACTCCTTTTTTGGCATCGGCCAAAGCTATATTTTGCGGCGTACTCACAATTACGGCACCTGTAACTGGAACTGCCTGCACAATTGATAGGTGAATATCTCCAGTTCCTGGAGGTAAATCAATCAATAAAAAATCGAGTTCACCCCAATGTGAGTCAAAAATCAATTGATTTAATGCTTTTGAAGCCATAGCGCCACGCCAAATAACGGCTTGATTGGCATCTACAAAGAAACCTAGCGACAATATTTTTACGCCGTAGCTTTCAATAGGCTGCATTTTTGAACTGCCGTCAATTTCTATTGATAGTGGTTTTGCATGCGCCACATCAAACATTAAGTGAATGGAAGGGCCATAAACGTCGGCATCTAAAATACCCACTTTAAATCCCATTTTTTGTAATGAAATTGCCATGTTTGCGGTAATGGTAGATTTCCCTACGCCACCTTTTCCGGAAGCAATTGCTATGATATTCTGAATTCCCGGAACTTTAGGTTTAGACTTTTCTGTTGGTTTGTCAGAAACGGTAGTGGTTACATTCACTTTTACATCGGCTTTAACATCCACATGTTGGTGGATTGCCTTCATAATTTCGACTTCAATTTTCTTTTTAGCTTGCAACGTTGGGTTTCCAATAGTTACATCAACAATAACTTCTTTGTCAAAAGTTACAATATTTTTAACCGCTCCGCTTTCAATTAAATTTGTTCCTTCTCCAGGAGCGGTAATGGTTTCAAGTGCATTTGAGATTTCTTTTTTTGTATATGCCATGTTGTTTATATAAAATCATTCTAAACAACAAAGGTACAGAGTTCAAATGAATACACAAAGTCATAAAGTCATAAAGTTATAAAAGCTTCCTGCCTGGGGAGCTTAAATCATGTTGTGAAATATATTTACCGAAAAGTGTATCGCTACGAAGTCGGGAGACTTCGCAGAGCGGTAATATGTGAAGTGAAAACCAAACAATCCAAAATACTAAAATACTGATACGATTATTCCAATTCCTTAAACGGATCCCAAAAGACATCATCAAAGTTTTGAATTTGATTTTCCTTTACAACGATTCCCTCACTTTCTAGGAGTTGCTGCATTAAATTGGTGCCATCAAAATGAAATTTCCCGGTTAACAATCCGTTTCTGTTTACAACCCTATGGGCTGGAATATCGGCATTACAGTGAGAAGCATTCAGAGCCCAACCCACCATTCTTGCTGATTTTGAGGCTCCCAAGTATTTTGCTATGGCACCATAACTGGTAACCCTGCCAAAAGGAATTTGTTTTGAGACTTCATACACTTTTTCGAAAAAATTACCGGGAGTTTCCATCGATTTAAAAATATATAAAATATTAGAAGTTAAATATTAGAAGTTAAATATTAGAAGTTAAATATTAAAAGTTAAATATTAGAAGTTAAATATTAGAAGTTCATATTAAAAGTTGATGATGTTTAAATAACTTTAATCAAATTGTAAATTTCCACTTCGAAGATTAGTGGGGTTTTTTAATACCGAAGCCTAAATTTAATATACGTAATGGGTTTGTCTTTTTCTAGATATTGGCTTTCATAAAAAGTTTGTGTTGCAGTCACTTCTTCGGGTGCGTGATAATTTTTATAAATATCATGATGCGCATAAATAATTTCATGGCCTTCACCGTGAAGCAAGCCCAAAGTATAACCATGCATAAATTCACTGTCCGTTTTTAAATGAACAATGCCTTCAGGTTTTAGAATATGATGGTATTTTTTTAAAAACTCCGTATTGGTAAGCCGGTGTTTGGTGCGCGTATATTTAATTTGGGGGTCAGGAAAAGTAATCCATATTTCGCTTACTTCGTGTTTGTTAAAAAGCAAGTTGATGAGTTCAATTTGAGATCTTAAAAAAGCCACGTTGGTTAAATTTTCTTCTAAAGCTATTTTGGCTCCACGCCAAAAACGCGCTCCTTTTATATCTACGCCAATATAATTAATGTTCGGGTTTTTACGTGCAAGGGCAATGGTGTATTCGCCTTTTCCGCAGCCCAGTTCAAGCACAATGGGATTGTTGTTGTTAAAAAGTGTGTGCCAATTTCCTTTTAGGGAGAAACCTTTAATAACTTCTTCTCGTGTTGGTTGAATGACATTGGAAAATGTTTCGTTTTCACGAAATCTTTTGAGTTTATTTTTGCTTCCCACAGGATTTGCGTTTCGTTAAAAATGAAAAAGGAGATTAATTTAAATAAGGATTTATTCTTCTCCAGTTTTATTGTGTTTATTTAATTCCCCTATCCAATAGAAAAATCCAATAAACCCAATGGCAATAAATATCCAGCTTACCGCATTTTGAACCCACCAGTTATCCATAAACCGAATATTGTTGTAAGGCACAAATAAAATATTTTGACAAAAATCACCTATCGCTTTAAAAATATTGTTTGCAATCATAACTTATTTATATTTACAGGCAAAAGTATAAAATATAGCAATGATAGCAAATTTTTTCAGTAAAACTAAGCCGGCCACTGTTTTTAGTGTTGTTGCGTTGCTATTTGTCTATTATTTTACGGCCACTTTTTTGCTTTATTCCGGACAATTGTCAATTTCTTTTTTGATTAAAAGGATCGGTTTTTTCTTGTTGTTGGTTTTATTTTTGCTGATTGTGAATTTTATTGTCAAAAAAAATAAGTTGACAAAAGACAATTCATACGGTTTACTTTTAATGGTTTTTTTATTGGGAACCTTTCCCGAAGCCATGTTTTCATCTAACATTGTTTTTGCAAACTTTGCTTTGATGCTTGGATTTCGAAAAATTTACAGTTTAAGATCTGGCGTTGGTACTGAATTGAAGCTTTTTGACGCCTGTTTTTGGATTGGCATTGCCACACTTTTTTATTCGTGGAGTATCTTTTTTATATTGTTGTTGTATGTTGGCATGATTATTCAACAAAAGCTGACGGTTAAAAATTTATTTATTCCTATTGTGGGCTTTTTAACGCCAATGCTTATTTATTTTACGTATTGCCTGTATTTTGAAAGTGCAGCTTTATTTTATGGAAAATTTAAATATGAAATTAACTTGGATTTAAGTTCATTTGCTTCTTTAAAATTATTAATTCCACTTTTATTTTTATCGGTGGTGTTGGTTTGGAGTCTTTTTAAGGTGACCCCAAAAGTTGTTTCTGTCAGAAATAATTTTAAATTTTCTTGGGATCTATTGATAAATCATCTTTTGATTTCGGCGGTAATTGTTTTTTTGGCGCCAACCAAAAATGGTTCCGAATTATTTTTCTTAATTTTTCCTTCGGCAATAATTATTTCAAATTTAATGCATCACATCAAATCTAAAATTTTTAGAAATTTGATTTTATATGTATTTCTGTTAATTTCGATGGGCGTTTATTTGGATAACTTATAACCAAAAGATAAATCGCCTGCATCACCCAAACCGGGAACAATATAGCCTTTTTCGTTTAGATGTTCATCAACCGTGGCAATCCATAATTTTGTGTTTTCAGGGAAGTGTTTTTCAACATATTCTATCCCTTCTTTTGCGCCAATCACGCAAGCCAAATGAATTTCTTTTGGTGTTCCATGTTTTTTCAATCCTTCATAAACCGCAGCAATAGACCGACCTGTAGCCAACATGGGATCCGCTAAAATCAAAACTTTTCCATCTAAATTAGGCGATGCAAAATATTCAACAACAATTTCAAATTCGGTCTCATTTATATGTTTTCTATAGGCGGATATAAATCCGTTTTCTGCCTCATCAAAATAATTTAAAAGTCCGTTATGCAATGGCAATCCGGCTCTTAAAATGGAACACAACACAATATCTTGTTTTGGAACTTTCACTATTTTAGTTCCTAAGGGCGTTGTGACAATTGTGTTTTCAAATTCTAGGGAATGACTTAATTCATAAGCTAAGATTTCACCGATTCGTTCAATATTCCGTCGAAATCGCATGCTGTCTTTCTGAATTTCGGCATCTCTAATTTCTGCTATAAATTTATTTAATATTGAATTTTTTTGGTCTAAAACGTTGATAATCATGAAAGCTTAATTTCAGCAAAAATAACATTTAATAATTATAAAAGAAGCAAGTTTTTTGCGTTAATTCAAAAAAACGGAAAAGGCTTAAATCAGCAAATCAATTTAAAGCTTCCAAAATTTTATTAATTACCTTTTTTGGCGAAATACTTCTCATAACATCTTTATAGCCTTCGCAAATTTTATTGCCATAAACGGAACAAGGGATGTTGGGATATTTTTCCAAATCGGGTAAAATGGCATTTTCAAAAGGTTGGTTATAGGGTGCGAATCCCGAAAAAGGATGTGTAATTCCCCAAATGGTTATCGTATTTATGCCCAGCATTGCAGCAAAATGCGCATTTCCGGAATCCATACTTACCATAATATCTAAATTTGATATAAGCTTTAATTCTTGGCCGAGGTTTAGTTTTCCTGCAACATTTAGGGTGTTTGAAAACTTTTTTGCAAGGCTTTTCAAAAGTTCTATTTCTTTTTTGCCGCCACCAAATAGCAATATTTTCACTGGTTGTTTAGACAATTCAGCAATAACTTCTTCCATCAAATCTATGGGGTACATTTTAGAATTGTATTGCGCAAAAGGCGCAATGCCAATCCACTTTGTGTTTTCCGTCAACTTCCGCAGCGTAAAAAGTAACATTTTTCAGATCGGCAAACAAAGGCATCAAAAAAGGTTTTGAAAGAACGGTAATTTTTAAGGTTGGATATTGCTTTTCCAAAGCGCCTAAAACAGGAACCGCCATGGCAACATCGCCCATTGCAGAAAGCCGGATAACCAGTAAATGCTGTGTTTTCGCCAAAATAAATTTGGATTGTTGGTTATTTTAAACAAAAGCACACAATAGTTTTAGTACAAAAAATACATACCATTACTATTAAAAATTAATATTACAAACTATAAAATGTGTAAATTTGCTTAAACTTTTACTAGATGATACATTCAATGACCGGTTATGGTAAAACCGTACTGCAGCTACCAACCAAAAAAATTACGATTGAATTGAAATCGTTAAACAGCAAAAATTTAGATTTAAACGTTCGGGTTCCTGGCAACTACAGAGAAAAGGAACTGGATATTCGCAAACAATTGGCTACGGAACTTGTTCGGGGGAAAATAGATTTTTCAATTTACATTGAAGACAATGGAGGAGAATTTTCATCGAAAATAAACGAAAATATGGTGAAAGAATACATGAACCAATTGCGGAATATTGTGGATTCTGATGAAATTGAATTGCTGAAAATGGCCATTCGTTTGCCTGATTCTTTTAAATCCCAAAGAGAGGAACTGGATGAGCAGGAGTGGAAACAAATTGAGAACGGCATCCTTGAAACCATTGAAAAAATTAATGAATACCGTATTGATGAGGGAAAAGCCCTGCACGATGATTTTGTGTTGCGCATTTCTATCATTGAAATATTGTTGGAAAGAATTATTGAATTAGACCCGATTCGCATTGAACAGGTAAAGGAAAAACTCAGGAAATCCATCGCCGAACTGGAAACAAAAATAGATGAAAGCAGGTTTGAACAAGAACTCATTTATTACATTGAAAAATTGGACATTACCGAAGAAAAAGTGCGCTTAAAAAACCATTTGGAATATTTTATCAAAGAATTAAACGAAGACGTTTCAAACGGTAAAAAACTGGCCTTTATCACCCAGGAAATCGGAAGGGAAATTAATACGATCGGTTCAAAATCAAATTTGGCGAATATGCAAAAATTGGTTGTCCAAATGAAAGACGAGCTTGAAAAAATTAAAGAGCAAAACTTAAATGTATTGTAATAAAACGAGATCATTAACTTTTATAAAATTTTAAATCAGTGAAAAAAGACGGGAAACTCATTGTTTTTTCGGCACCTTCAGGCTCTGGTAAAACTACAATTGTTCATCATTTACTAAAGAAACCGGAATTAAATTTAGATTTTTCCATTTCTGCAACTTCACGCGCCAAAAGAGGGAAAGAAATAGACGGAAAAGATTATTATTTCCTGTCTTTAAAAGAATTTCAGAAACTTGTGGAAAAAGGGGATTTTATTGAATGGGAAGAAGTTTATGAAAATAATTATTACGGCACCTTAAAAAGGGAAATAGAAAGAATTTGGGAACAGGGCAAACATGTGATTTTTGACATAGACGTAGTCGGTGGCCTAAGCATAAAAAATAAATTCCCCGAGCAAACCCTAGCTGTTTTTGTTAAAAGTCCATCAATTGATGAAATGGAACGCCGCCTTAGAAAACGAAATACCGATTGTGAAGAAAAAATTAAAGAACGTGTTAAAAAGGCTGAAAAAGAGGTGAGATTTGCTAAAGATTTTGATGTTATTTTGGTGAATGACGATTTGGAAAAAGCACAACAAGAAGCCTATAATTTGGTGAAGGAGTTTGTTAAATAGAATTACGACCCGCCTGACGCGGGCAGGTTTACGATTTACGATTTTTTTAATATTGCTTTAACCTTTAATCCTATCCCCAGCCCTTTCCGAAGGAAAGGGAGTTTGATTTGGAATTACAATAGTATTTACAATAAAATTCCTTAACTTTTCAACTTTAAACTAAAATGAAAATCGGATTATTTTTTGGCACATTTAACCCAATTCACATCGGGCATATGATTATAGCAAATTATATGGTCGAATTTTCCGATTTGGAGGAGGTTTGGTTTGTTGTTACGCCTAGAAGTCCGTTTAAACAAAAAGCAACTTTATTGAGCAATCATCACCGTTTGGCTATGGCAAATATCGCTGTTGAAAATTATCCGAAATTAAAAACTTCGGATATTGAATTTAACCTGCCACAGCCAAATTACACCATCAATACGCTCATTCACATGGAAGAAAAATTTCCAAATCACCAATTTTGTTTGCTGCTGGGAGAAGATAATTTGAAAGGATTTCAGAAGTGGAAAAATTATGAAATCATTCTAAAAAATTATGATTTGTACATCTATCCTAGGATTTCCAAAGAAAACATTGATCCGCAATTTCTTAATCACCCCAAAATTCATCAGGTAAATGCGCCTATCGTTCAAATTTCATCAACATTTATCAGAAAGGCCATAAAAGACAAAAAAGACATCAGCACCATGTTGCCACCCAATGTATGGAAATATATAGATGAAATGAACTTTTATAAACAGTAACTTTATAAAAGTTTTAACACTTCTAAATAAATAGTTTTCGAGGTCGGTATTTAATTTCATATCTTTAAAGTCTTATAAAACATAGAAAAAAT
>DAIQBF010000094.1:0-10759 GCA_036781305.1 Lutibacter sp. | reverse complement strand
AAAAAGCCATAAAAAAAAAGCGCCAGTCATATAAAAATACTGCAGATCATAAATTTAAGGTAGGTAGTTTTAAGGAAATGATTCCAACAGCCGATTTGGTGATCAACTTAACACCAGACAAACAGCACACAAACGTGGTTTCGGCAATTATGCCTTTAATGAAAAAAGGAGCGATACTTTCTTATTCTCACGGATTTAATATTGTGGAAGAAGGCATGCAAATCCGCAAAGACATTACCGTTATTATGGTGGCGCCTAAATCGCCAGGTTCTGAAGTCAGAGAAGAATACAAACGCGGATTTGGCGTACCGACATTGATTGCCGTGCATCCTGAAAATGATCCAAATGGAGATGGTTTTGACTATGCAAAAGCGTATTGTGCGGCTACGGGCGGACATAAAGCGGGCGTGTTGCATTCTTCTTTTGTTGCTGAGGTAAAATCGGATTTAATGGGCGAACAAACTATTTTATGCGGTTTGTTGCAAACAGGTTCTATTTTATCCTTCAATAAAATGACAGAAAAAGGAATTGATCCGAGTTATGCTTCAAAATTGATCCAATACGGCTGGGAAGTGATTACCGAAGCTTTGAAATATGGCGGCATCACCAATATGATGGATCGCTTGTCGAATCCGGCAAAAATTAAGGCTTTTAAACTTTCGGAAGAATTGAAAGAAATTATGCGTCCGCTGTTCCAAATACATATGGATGACATTATGAGCGGTGAATTTTCTAAAACAATGATGGAAGATTGGGCAAATGACGATAAAAATTTATTGAGATGGAGAGCGGAAACAGGAGAAACTGCCTTTGAAAAAACAGCTGCAGGCGATATGAAAATTACAGAACAGGAATTTTTTGACAATGGCGTTTTAATGGTGGCTTTTGTGAAATCGGGTGTGGAATTGGCTTTTGAGACGATGACTGAATCCGGTATTAAAGAAGATTCTGCCTATTACGAATCACTTCACGAAACACCGTTAATTGCAAATACCATTGCGCGCAAGAAATTGTTTGAAATGAACAGAATTATTTCAGATACTGCAGAATATGGTTGCTATTTATTTGACCATGCCTGCAAACCTTTATTGGCCGATTTTATGAAGAAAATTGATACCGACGTAATTGGCAAAAAATATGGCGAAGGAAAAGGCAATGGCGTTGACAACAAAGAATTGATTGAAATTAATGAAGCCATCAGGTTCCATCCTATTGAATTGATTGGTTATGATTTACGTGAATCTATGACCGCAATGACCAAAATTATTGAGTAATAAATTATTTGGAAGCTGTCTAAAAATTAAAATTCATGTCAACCTGAACTTGTTTCAGGTTCACATAATGATTAAAAATCACTTTGGTGGGATTCTGAAATAAATTCAGAATGACGAATTTCATGATTTTTTAGACAGCCTCTTTAAAATTAGTTTTTTTAATGACACAAAATTTAAATATGCCAATTTGTTAAATATGAACAGTTCAATATAAATTTTCGTTAATTATATAACAAGTTTCTGTTTGTGTTCTTTTTTTATTTAATATTGTACCGATGAAAATATACAATTCAAATATAACTTCAAGAATCCCCAGTCGCCTTTCCGGCTTACGCCGCTGTACGCGCTAATTCTACCTACAAAAAGCAGTTATTAATTTTCATTTTTCAATATCTATTTTGCAAAACTTATTTAACATAACACCATTTTTTAAACTGATTTTATTATATTCAGGAAGAATGCCTGTTCGTGTTATTTCCCGCATCCGCCCCTTGAGGGCATAATTTTATTTGAAAATGATGCGTTCGTTTTCCCCTTTAGAAAAACATAAAATTTTAATCCTGAATTTAATAATTAAGCCAATGAAAGTTGTCATTGCTAATAAATCGCATATTCAATATGCTGAATTAATCTGTGAAACCATAAAAGAATCTGCAAAAGTCAGAGGTACTGGTATTGCAGAAAGAACGCCAGAGTACATCATCAAAAAAATAAGTACTGGTCACGCCGTAATTGCAACCCATAATAATGAATTTGCAGGTTTTTGCTATATTGAGGTTTGGAGTAACAATGAATTTGTGGTGAATTCAGGGCTCATTGTCCATCCTGACTATAGAAATCAGGGTTTGGCAAAGGAAATTAAGAAAAGAATTTTAGAACATTCAAAAGAACTGTATCCAAAAGCGAAGATTTTTGGGATCACCACTGGCCTTGCCGTGATGAAGATTAATTATGAATTGGGATACCAGCCTGTTACATTTTCTGAATTAACTACCGACGAAGATTTTTGGAATGGCTGCAGAACTTGCAAAAATTTCGATATTTTAACAAGAACCAATCGTAAAATGTGCTTGTGTACCGGAATGTTATATGACCCAAATCATGAAAAAAACATCAAAAAGCATAATTATGATTCCAAAGTGTTGAGCAGATTGAAAAAAATTAAACAAGCATTGTTTCTAAAAAAAAAGTAAAAAGCCTCCTAATCCCCGAAGGGGGAATTAAAAAAGTTAATCCTGCACGTGCGGGATGGAAGTTAAATGTTAAAAAAAATAGTGATTTAAGATAATGAATATCTTACTTAAATATCCAAATCAGACTCCCTTTCCGAAGGAAAGGGTTGGGGATGGGATTAATACAAAAAATAAAATAATGGAAAAAGTAGTATTGGCATATAGTGGAGGCTTAGACACTTCGTTTTGCGTAAAATATTTAAAAAATGAATTGCATTTAGAAGTGCACAGCGTACTTGTAAATACAGGCGGATTTTCAGAAAATGAGTTGAAAGACGTTGAAAAAAGGGCTTATGAATTGGGCGTTTTTTCCCATGCCAATAAAAATATTCTGGAGGAATTTTACGAAAAGGCCATCAAGTATATGGTTTTTGGAAATATCCTTAAAAATAATACTTATCCGCTTTCTGTGAGTGCCGAAAGAGTTTTTCAAGCCATAGAAGTGGTGAAATATGCAAAACAGATTGGGGCAAAATATGTTGCCCACGGAAGTACGGGAGCAGGAAATGATCAAGTTAGATTTGATATGATTTTTCAAATTCTAGCTCCGGAAATTGAGATTATTACACCCATAAGAGATTTAAAATTATCGCGACAGGAAGAAATTGAATTCCTGAAAAATCAAGGTGTTGACTATTCCTGGGAAAAGGCAAAATATTCCATCAATAAAGGAATTTGGGGAACCAGTGTTGGCGGGGTGGAAACCTTAACTTCCCACAAAGCATTGCCAGAAAGTGCTTATCCGAGCCAGTTGGAGAAATCGGAACCTATTGAAGTGAAACTTCATTTTAAAAAAGGGGAATTGGTTGGTTTCAACAATGAATTTGATTCGCCCGTAAACAACATTTTAAAATTGGAAGCCATCGCTTCAAAATATGCCATTGGAAGAGACATTCACGTGGGCGATACCATTATCGGCATTAAAGGAAGGGTTGGTTTTGAGGCCGCTGCCGCTTTAATTACCATAAAAGCCCATCACACCATAGAAAAACATGTGTTGTCTAAATGGCAGCAATATTGGAAAGAACAATTGGGAAACTGGTACGGAATGCTGTTGCATGAAGGCCAGTATTTTGATCCGGTAATGAGAAATATAGAAGCTTTTTTGACGGATTCGCAACAAACGGTTTCCGGAGAAGTTTTTGTAACTTTAAAACCTTACCATTTCAATATCAATGGTGTTGAGTCCAAACATGATTTAATGAAATCGAAATTTGGGGAATATGGAGAAACCAATAAGTCTTGGACTGCAGATGAAGCCAAAGGATTTATTAAAATAGTGGGAAACGCCACAAAAATTTATCACAGCGTAAATTCAGAATTATGATTAAAGTAGGTATTGTTGGCGGCGCAGGTTATACCGCAGGGGAGCTAATCAGGTTATTGCTAAACCATTCCAAGCTAGAACTGGATTTTGTATATAGCACCTCAAATGCCGGCAATGCTGTTTATGCGGTTCATCAGGATTTATTGGGACAAATCGACTTGAAATTCACGGATAAAGTAAATGAAAATGTTGACGTATTGTTTCTGTGCCTTGGCCACGGAAATTCTAAAAAGTTTTTGGAACAGTATAAATTTTCCAAACACACCAAAATCATCGATTTGAGCAACGATTTTAGGTTGAAGAATGACGCAATTTTTCAGGGAAACGAATTTGTTTATGGCTTGCCTGAACTTCAAAAGGACAAAATCAAAACGGCCAATTATATTGCAAATCCGGGCTGTTTTGCAACCACAATTCAGCTGGCGCTATTGCCATTGGCGAAACATAATTTGCTAAATGATGCTGTTCATATCAACGCGACAACCGGTGCGACAGGGGCGGGAGTTTCAACAAGTGAAACAACACATTTTAGTTGGCGAGACAATAATTTTTCCATTTATAAAGCCTTTACGCATCAGCATTTGGGAGAGATTGGAGAAAGCTTGATAAAATTACAGCCAAATTTTTCAGAGGAATTGTTTTTAATTCCAAACAGGGGAAATTTCAGCAGGGGAATTTTTGCTTCGGCCTATTTAAAGTTTGAAGAAACCATTGAAGATGCCTTCAAATTATATGAAGATTTCTATAAAGAAGCACCTTTTACCCATATTTCAAGAATACCCATTCATTTAAAGCAAGTGGTAAATACCAACAATTGTTTTATTCATTTGGAAAAACACAAAAACATGCTGTTAATTACTTCGGTAACAGATAATTTGATAAAAGGGGCTTCCGGACAGGCCATTCAAAATATGAATTTAATGCTTGGATTTGAAGAAACAGAAGGATTGAATTTAAAAGCAACAGCATTTTAAACAGAATAAAAACAAACAAACAAATGAAAATAGCAATTATTGGCGCGGGAAATCTAGGGTATTCAATCGCCATAGGAATTTTAACCCAAAAAGATTTTAAAGTTAAAAATTTGTATTTGACAAAGCGAGATATTTCTTCTCTAAGTTCTTGGGAAAAACTGCCGAATGTTAAAATTTCTATGGAAAATAAAAAGGCAGTTCGTTATTCTGATGTTGTTATTATTGCAGTTCAGCCAAATCAGCTGCAGACGGTTTTGGATGAGATAAAAGACGTTGTTAATCCGAAAAAACACACGATTATATCGACGGTAACAGGCAGAAAAATTTCTGAGCTGGAAAGTGTTTTGGGTGCCGATTTGGCAATTATCAGGGCGATGCCAAATACGGCAATTTCAGTGGGAAAATCGATGACATGTTTGAGCGCGAATAAAAATGGCATAGAAAATATTGAGCTTGCCAAAACCATTTTTAATTCATTGGGAAAAACACTTTGCATTGAAGAAAAATTGATGCAATCCGCCACGGTAATTTGCGCCAGCGGCATCGCCTTTTGGATGCGTTTGATCAGGGCAACTTCACAAGGCGCCATTCAATTGGGTTTTGATGCCAAAGAAGCGCAGGAATTGGCGATGCACACTTGTTTGGGTGCGGCGAGTTTGTTGATCCAGTCTGGAAATCATCCCGAGCAGGAAATAGATAAAGTGACCACGCCAAGTGGCTGTACCATTGAAGGTTTGAACGAAATGGAGCATCAGGGATTAAGTTCTTCCTTAATAAAAGGTTTGATCACTTCATTTGAAAAAATAAATCAGATTTAAAACGAAAAAATGGAATTATTTGATGTTTATCCGCTGTACAACGTTACACCCGTAAAAGCGAAAGGTGCTTTTGTTTGGGATGAAAACGAGACAAAATATTTGGATTTTTACGGCGGGCACGGCGTTATTTCAATTGGTCATTCGCATCCTGATTATGTAGAATTTTTGGGCGAACAACTGACTAAGATTGGCTTTTATTCCAACTCCATTGTCAACCCGCTCCAACAGGAATTGGCCCATAAACTGGGAAAATTATCTGGTTGTGAAAATTACAACTTGTTTTTGTGCAATTCAGGTGCCGAAGCTAATGAAAATGCCTTGAAATTGGCTTCGTTTGAAACTGGAGAAAGCAGGATTATTTCTTTTAAAAATGCTTTTCACGGAAGAACTTCTGCGGCGGTTGCCGTAACCGACAATCCATCTATAAATGCGCCTATAAATCTTCAGCAAGAGGTGACTTTTTTGTCTTTAAATGACCTAGAGTTGGTAATTCACGAAATTGGAAAAGGGGATGTTGCCGCTTTGATTATTGAAGGAATTCAAGGTGTTGGCGGTTTGGATGAAGGAACTACCGCGTTTTTTCAGGAAGTTCAGAAGGAATGCAACGAAAATAAGGTGGTTTTAATTTTAGATGAAGTGCAGTCGGGTTATGGCAGAAGCGGAAAATTTTTTGCTTTTCAGCACCATAATATTCAGCCTGATATAATTACAACAGCTAAAGGAATGGGAAACGGATTTCCAATTGGAGGAGTGTTGATTTCCGATAAATATAAAGCCAAATACAGTATGTTGGGCACTACGTTTGGCGGAAATCATTTGGCTTGCGCTGCGGGTATTTCGGTACTTGATGTGATGAAAAAAGAGAAATTGATGGAAAATGTGAAGGAGGTTTATGCTTATTTTCTTCAGGAGATTGCAACAGTTCCGAAAATTAAAAAGGTAAAAGGAAAAGGGTTGATGTTGGGGGTGGAATTCGATTTTGAAGTGGGAGAATTGCGAAAAAAACTCATTTTCGACAAGCATATTTTTACCGGAGGCTCAAATAATAAGAATTTGTTGCGGATTTTGCCGCCTCTAAATGTAAAACAAGAACATGTTGATATTTTTATAAACGCCTTGAAAGAAATTTTAGACTGATGAATAAAGCACTGACTTCACAACAAAAAAATGCCGTTTTAATTTCCATGGCAAAAATAATTACCGAAGAAAAATCGGCATTGCTGGAAGCTAATAAAACGGACGTTAAAAATTATAGTGGTGACGATTTGGCCATGACTGATCGTTTAAAAGTGGATAATGGAAAAATTAGCGGAATGATTTTGTCACTACGGCAATTGGTGACTGATGTGGATCCAATCGGGAAAGAATTGTATCATTTTACCCACGAAAACGGATTAAAAATTACCAACAAAACGGCGCCATTCGGCACGGTTTTAATCATTTATGAATCCAGACCCGATGTGACTGTTGAAGCTACGGGAATCGCTTTTAAATCGGGAAATAAAATTTTGTTGAAAGGCGGAAAGGAATCCGTAAATTCAAATCTGAAAATTGTGGAATTCTGGCACAAAGCCCTGACTCAAAATAAAATTTCAACAAATTGGGTGGAATATCTGGATTATAACAGGAAAGAAACGCAAAAATTTCTACAAAATCCAACACAAAAAGTGGATTTAATTGTGCCTCGCGGCGGTGAAAAATTAATTGCTTTTGTGAAGCAATACGCCACTTGTCCGGTTATTGTGAGCGGTCGCGGCAATAATTTTATTTATGTGGATAAGGAAGCCGATTTAAAAATGGCGCTTAAAGTAATTCTCAATGCAAAAACCACGAAAATATCGGCCTGCAATGCAGCCGACAAAGTGTTAATCAATTCAAATTTGCCAAATAAAGAAATATTCATTAAAAAATTGATCGCTGAATTATTGAAATTCAATGTTGAAATTTTGGGGGATGATGAATTGTCAACTTTTGAAAATGTAGCGAATTTTGAAGATGAAAGTATCTGGTTTGAAGAGTTTCTGGATTATAAAATTGTTTTGGGAAGCGTAAATGCTGACGAAGAAGCCATTGAAAAGATTAATAAATATGGGGGCGGACATTCCGCAGTGATCATTACCAAAAATAATGAAACCGCAAATGTTTTTATGGAATCGGTTGATTCAGCCGCTGTTTATCAAAATGCATCCACCCGATTTACCGATGGCGGTCAGTTTGGATTGGGCGGAGAATTGGCCATCAGTACTGATAAATTGCATCACAGGGGTCCGATGGGACTGCAATATTTAGTTACAAACAAGTGGTATATATATGGAAATGGGCAAATCAGGTAAAAAAAGAATACTGCTAAAAATCGGCACCAATGTGTTGACCAAAGAGAGCGACAACATCTCCAGAGGAAAAATGGAGGATATCGCAAAACAAATTGCCTATTTACAAGACGAATATGAATTTGTGATTGTAAGCTCCGGTGCCATTGCCGTGGCCAAACAGTTTGTGAAATTGGAGAGCAACGGAAAAAAAATAAACGTAAAACAAGCGTTGGCATCCATCGGCCAGCCACATTTAATGAGAATTTATCAGGAGTGTTTTAGGGAATTGGGATTGCTCACTTCTCAATGTTTGCTGTCGTATTCCGATTTTGAAAAAGAACAATCTAAACTAAATATCGTTAGCACCATTAATGTTTTGGTTGAAAATAATTACATTCCCATTATCAATGAAAATGATACCGTTGCCACCGATGAAATAAAATTTGGCGACAATGATAAATTATCGGCTTTAACTGCGGCATTGTTGCACGCTGATTTATTGATTATAGCCACCAACACCAATGGAATTTACACGAAAGAATCGATGCACAACCATCATAAAAAAACGATTTTGGAAACATCGGATATTCAATCTCTGAAAAGTGAGGCTGAAATAACCATTTCTTCAGGAGGAACCGGAGGGATGATTTCTAAAATTGAAGCTGCCGAAATCGCCCAAAATGCCACTATTGAAACGTGGATTCTCAATGGATTAGCTGATAACTTTATCCTTGATGCCATGCAAAACAAATCGGTTTTCACAAAAATTATCAAAAGATGATACACTTTACCAACATAAATGATCTTGGAAATCTGCAAAAAGCAGTTCAGGAGGCCATTGAAATTAAGAAAAACCCACTTCAACACAAAGCTTTAGGAGAAGGAAAAACAATCTGTTTGCTGTTTTTCAACAACAGTTTGCGGACAAGGTTAAGCACCCAAAAAGCAGCCCAAAATTTAGGGATGAATGTGGTAGTGATGAATTTTGGCAACGAAGGCTGGGAATTGGAATTTGAAGAAGGCACTATTATGAACGGCTCAAAATCGGAACATGTAAAAGAAGCAGCAAAAGTGATTGCGCAGTATTGTGATATTGTGGCCATTAGGGCTTTTGCTTCGCTGACGGATAAAGAAAAAGACCAAGCTGAAATTGTGCTGGAAAGTTTTAAAAAATATGCCGGAATTCCTGTTGTAAATATGGAAAGTGCCACCGGGCATCCGTTGCAGGCTTTGGCCGATGCCATTACGATGGAAGAATTTAAAACATCGCACAAGCCAAAAGTGGTGTTGTCATGGGCACCGCATCCAAAAGCATTGCCGCATGCTGTGGCAAATTCTTTTGTTGAAATGATGCAGATGCAGGATGTGGATTTTGTGATTACACATCCAGAAGGTTATGAGTTAGCTCCTGAAATTACCAAGAATTCAAACATAGAATATGATCAGGAGAAAGCATTTGAAAATGCCGATTTTGTGTATGTGAAAAATTGGAGTTCCTTCAAAGATTATGGAAAAGTGAATAATACAGACAGTAATTGGATGATTACTTCTGAAAAAATGAAACTGACCAACAACGCTAAATTTATGCACTGTTTGCCGGTAAGAAGAAACGTTATTGTTACCGATGAAGTGATTGATTCAGAAAATTCCATTGTGATTCAACAGGCAAATAATCGTACCTTCTCCGCCCAAATTGTGTTGAAAAAAATATTGGAAAGCCATGAGTAAACCACAATTGCATATTGTTAAAATTGGCGGAAATATCATTGATAATGAGATGGCTTTAGCATCGTTTTTAAAAGATTTTTCCGCTTTGGAAGGACTTAAATTACTGGTTCACGGCGGCGGGAAAAAAGCCAATAGAATTTCTGAAGCGATGGGATTAAAACAAAAAATGATTGCTGGAAGAAGGGTGACCGATGAAGCAACTTTGGAAGTGGTAACCATGGTTTATGCCGGATTGTTAAATAAAAAAATCACGGCCCAATTGCAAAAATTTGGCTGTAATGCCTTGGGTTTGTCGGGTGCGGATGGCAATTGCATTTTGGCCCACAAAAGGATTGTTGCGGATGTTGATTACGGATTTGCGGGGGATGTTGATGCGATTAACTCCGAATTTATAAAGGTGTTGTTGCAAAATAAAGTAACGCCTGTTTTTTGCGCGATTACGCACGACAAGAACGGACAATTATTAAACACAAATGCCGATACCATTGCTTCGGAAATTGCGATAGCCATGAGCGAGTTTTATGTGGTGGAATTGAATTATGTCTTTGAACTGAAAGGCGTTTTGGAAAATATAAAAGATGAAAATTCTGTCATACCACATATTAATTTAGAGAAATATGAACAATTGATTGAAAGTGGGATTATTTCAGAAGGAATGGTTCCAAAGCTTCATAATTGTTTTAATGCGTTAAAAAAAGGCGTTCAAAAAGTGAACATTGGTAATGCATCACTCATTAAAAACACCAATAAATTGTTCACCTCATTAACAATTGATAATTTAAGTTGAATAATTATAATGTATTTTTCTTTGTGCAACTCCGTGGCTCTCTGTGAATCTTTGTGTAACCTTGATGTTGTGAATTTTCAAAATGAAAAGATTCAAAGAAAAGTGCTATGCGCTAATAAACGGTTGCTTTAAAGCGTATTAAAAAAATAAAAAACAAATGATTAATAAATTAACAAAGGAAGCTATAGAGCTACTTAAAAATTTAATTGCAACGCAGTCTTTTTCTGGGGAGGAAAATGAAACAGCGCTGTTAATTATGCAGTGGTTTTCCAATCATAACATTAAATTTGAAAGTGACAAGCACAAT
>DAIQBF010000093.1:0-10764 GCA_036781305.1 Lutibacter sp. | reverse complement strand
TTATCCAAATCTTGAAAAAATTCTTCTTCACTGATATAAGGTTCAAAAATAGAAGCATCTAACCTTTGGCAAGCTCGAATAAATTTAGACTTAACCTCATTTGATAGTTCCCCTTTAGAAGTTAATTTCATAGCTCTGATTTTGATTAATATATATTTTGTAATACTGGCTTAACGGAAAGAATTACTCATTTATTCTAATAATTATCATATTTGTTCACATAGTAACTACATTCATTATCTGTACCTGTAAAAACTACTTTATCATTTGGATTTTCAGGATATTTTCCTACATAATAAAAATCTCCACCACCTTTCATATACTTTGTTTTGTAAACATTAGAATAATTCCCATCTCTCCTTTGAGCTCTATTAATCAAATCATTCAAATTTGGCTCTCTTGGTTTTGCTGGTGGAACTAAAGACCACCATAAAAAGGCTACCACCACAATTATAATAATTACTGTCATAACATATGAATTTAATGACTTACTGTAAACAGCTTTTAATGTTTAACTATACTCTACGTCTTTTAAAAAGACAGTCTATGAATTTGAGAGCCTCGCAACTCTATTAAATCCTGATGTTTCATCATTATCTTGATAGATATTAATACTTTTCAATTTATTAAATTTTAAATCAACCAATACTGGAAGATGATTTTGTTCAAAAATGGTTTTCAACTTATTTTGTTTAACCCTAAAAAGAAGTGTTATTGAATCACTATCATCTACTTCTAAAAAACCATTTTCAATAATTTCTGGATTTGGCTCAACAATCCTGTTCTTAAAAGGAATACTTACAGTATAGCAAAATTGTTCAAATGAAAAAAAGCCAATAGGATTGTCCGTAATGTGATAAATTAATCTTTGTCTACCACCAGATATAGCCACTTTTTGAATAAAAATCTTATAAACACCTTGTCGTGTAGTTTTTTCAATATTGAAACTTTGTTGAACATTCAACATCTGCTCATTGAAAACAATTTCAAGAGTAGAAAAATCATATGGAAGTCTAATAAATTTATTTAACTCTTCTGGAAAACTTAGAATTGGATTACTCATATTTTATATTATTCACATTTAGCATTATAATTCAAAAACCATTAACTATCTTAATTTCATAACTCTGTAACTCATCTTCAATAACTTTAATCATAGCTATTTGTTCCATTCGCTCAGAAAATCGCCAGTTCAAAGAATGCTCCCCAAAAGACAAACTTTTGTGAAACCAAAAAACAGATACATTTTCAAAACCGTGACTGATAATAAATCTAGTTAGAACATTTGGGTCTTTAACTGCCATTGTAATTGATGTAGAACTACGTTGTTCAACTTTCATCATTGGAATACTCAGAAAATGATTGGTTAATGTTCGATACTTAACCAAAACCCCTCCTTGATTTTGCACTTTTTGAACTTCTTCCTTTTTGTCACTTATAAAAATATAGAGTAAAAAAATAGCAATAGCTATTACTACAAATGCCATAAATATTACTTTTAATTTCCTTGAATACTTTTTACAGTTGCATCCGCTTTAGAGGATTCCATAAATACCGAACCAATTTGTTTGTACACTACTCTATTACCACAAACATTTAGAGCATAGGTTGCACCGTGGAGTCCTTTTTCTTTTTGAAGAATCTCAATTTTTTCAGATGGACAATTTTGCTCAATGGATACCGTATTTATTAAGTTTTTCTCTGTGGTTCCAAACATTGTTCTATTGGCAGAACCACAAGATGTTAACATCAATACACTTAGTAATACAATTACTTTTTTCATAAAAATTAATTTAAATGGTTATAAATACAAATATTAGGGAAAATAATTCAAAAAACCTATATATGTGTCCGATTAATTTTCAAGTAAGCTACATTTTTATAATGTGGTACAAAAAAATGAAATACAACTATTAATTAAAATAGGTCTAAACGTAAAACGCTTGAGGCTAGATAAAAATCTATCTCAATTTCAATTATCTACGGAAGCAGAAATACCTAAAAACCAAATTGGCAGAATTGAAAGAGCTGAAATAAATACTACAATACTTACTTTAAATAAGATAGCTAGTGTTCTTAATGTCGACATTAAAGAACTTCTCTCATAATAAAGTCTAAACTTCAATTTAAGTATGTTTTTGAGACTCCTGAGGGCGCTTTTGAATGAAAAAGGAAGCAATTTATTAATCTAAGTAATGTCTCCACTTTTAAAAGCCTACACACAGCACCCCTATTTCAGCCCTTTATCATAACATTTATAAATACTTAAAAGTATACCCCAATGTGCGCCTATTACACATTCCATACATTTTAAAAAAATGGAATAATTTTTTTTTGCTTTTATTTATCGAAAACTCAAGTGACTCTCCTTATTAAAGCCTACCCCTCTTGTCTTTTTTTGGCAACCCCGCTCTTTTTGAGAGAATTTCGATATTTAAGAATATTTTATGGAGGTTTAGGGAAATTTAATGTTAACTTTCATTTGCTTTAATTTGTGGATTCATTCTAAACTCCCAATTCATTCATTTTAATTCAGGTTAAAAACGCAGATTAAAAAGTGTTAATCTATTAAGGTTTAATTCAGTTCAAATTTGATTCAAAATAGTTTTCAGGGGTAAGTTTGAAAAAATTATAAAATAAAAAAAGACTTAATCAACTGTTTTATAGTCTTTTAAGCCTTGTTTAATGTGCGGGCGGAGAGACTCGAACTCTCACACCTCGCGGCACCAGATCCTAAGTCTGGCGTGTCTACCAATTCCACCACGCCCGCATAATTGTGGGTGCAAATATACACAATAGTTGCAAATTGCAAAGTACATCTTTATCTTTTTTCAATAAATTCAATCAAATAAAAATTGCGTAAATTTGAGCTAATAAATTTAAACAAATGAAAGATATAAAATCATACGTAAATCAGCACAAAGACCGATTTATCACAGAGTTAATCGAACTCCTTAAAATACCTTCGGTGAGCGCCGATTCCGCTTTCGGCAAAGATATTTTAAAAACTGCCGATGCCGTAAAAAACGCCCTCGAAAAAGCGGGTTGCGACAAGGTAGAAATCTGTAAAACCTCTGGAAATCCAATTGTTTATGGAGAAAAAATAATCGACAAAAAACTGCCGACAATTCTTGTTTATGGACATTATGACGTGCAGCCTGCAGATCCTGTTGAACTTTGGGACTCGCCTCCTTTTGAGCCGGTAATCAAAAAAACGGAAATTCATCCCGATGGCGCTATTTTCGCCCGTGGCGCCTGCGACGATAAAGGACAGATGTATATGCACGTGAAAGCGTTGGAATATATGGTTAAGAACAATGAACTTCCTTGTAACGTGAAGTTTATGATTGAAGGGGAAGAGGAAATTGGTTCTGTAAGTTTGGCTTGGTTTGTTGAACGCAACCAAGAAAAATTGGCCAACGACATTATTTTAATTTCAGATACTGGAATGATTTCAAACGCCCAACCTTCAATAACCACAGGTTTGCGCGGTTTGAGCTATGTTGAAGTGGAAGTTACCGGTCCAAACAGGGATTTACATTCTGGTTTATACGGTGGCGCTGTTGCCAATCCGATTAATATTTTAGCCAAAATGATCGCTTCTTTACACGATGAAAACAACCATATTACCATTCCTGGTTTTTACGATAAAGTAGCAGATTTGTCTAAAGAAGAACGAGCAGAAATGGCCAAAGCGCCGTTTTCCTTGGACGACTATAAAAAAGCATTGGACATTGAGGAAGTTTACGGTGAAAAAGGTTATACCACCAACGAAAGAAATTCCATCCGCCCAACATTGGATGTCAACGGAATTTGGGGCGGTTATACTGGGGAAGGCGCAAAAACAGTGATTGCCGGCAAAGCACACGCAAAAATTTCAATGCGTTTGGTGCCAAACCAAGATTGGGAAGAAATTACGGAATTGTTTAAAAAACACTTCGAAAAAATTGCGCCAAAATCGGTTAAAGTGAAAGTAATACCGCATCATGGCGGACAAGGTTATGTGACGCCAATTGACACGATTGGTTACAAAGCCGCAAGCAAAGCCTACCAAGAATCGTTTGGGGTTGCTCCAATTCCGCAACGTTCAGGCGGAAGCATTCCTATTGTGGCGCTTTTTGAAAAAGAACTGAAAAGCAAAACTATTTTAATGGGATTTGGATTGGACAGTGACGCCATCCATTCGCCAAATGAACATTTCGGAATTTTTAATTACCTGAAAGGCATTGAAACCATTCCGTTATTTTATAAATATTTTACGGAAATGTCTTAAAAAAAGAAGCTCAAATTTGCAAGGCAAATTTGAGCTTCTTTTTTTGTTTATTTGTTGAATTGTTTATTTTTTCTTCTGTCTTCCCAACGCTAGCTCCAGCAGAATTTTTCAAATAATTTCATGTTTTTACACACCTCTAACCTCCCGCTGGAAAAGCGGGACAGGCTTCTCGAGAGGGGAATTAATTGCGGTTGCACTTCCGTCTTCCGTCTTCCGTCTTCTAATCCTATCCCCAACCCTTTCCGAAGGAAAGGGAGTCTAATTCGAATTTAGAATCGTATTTACAACAACAAAAAAATTAACTTTTTCTTCGGACTTCCAATTTCCGTCTCCCGACTTCGGTCTTCCGACCTCCGACTTCGGTCTTCCGTCTTCCGTCTTCCGTCTCCCGTCTTCCGTCTTCCGTCTCCCGTCTCCCGTCTTTGGTCTTCCGTCTTCCGTCTTCCGTCTTCGGTCTTCCGTCTTCCGTCTCCCGTCTCCCGACTTCCGACTTCCGTCTTCGGTCTTCCGACTTCTTTACGCCATTTTCTTCACGAATTTCGTCAAAATCACAATTTGGACTCCGTCCACTTTACCTTCAATATGCTCGGCATTGTCGTGGTCCAAAGAAATTCTTCTCACTGCCGTCCCCCGTTTGGCAACCATACTCGATCCTTTTACTGGTAAATCTTTAATCAAAACCACGGTATCGCCAGCTTCTAAAATCACGCCGTTACTGTCTCTGTGCACCACTTTATCACTTGCCGCTTCACCTTCGCCGTTTGCTTTCGCCCAAGCCAAAGTTTCCTCATCCAAATAAAGCATATCCAATAAATCCTGCGGCCAACCTTCAGCTTTTAATCGTGTTAGCATCCGCCAAGCCATTACCTGAACCGCCGAAACTTCACTCCACATACTGTCGTTTAAACAACGCCAATGATTCGCGTCAACCGCATCCTCATTTTCAATTTGATTGCTGCATGTGGCACAAACCACCACGCTGTCATCCTCATTTCCGTTTTTTGCAGGTTGTACTTCATAAGCGCTTAAACCCTCTGTTGATCCGCACAATTCGCATTTTGATCCGCTGCGTGCGGCTAATTCTTTCGATAATTCCATACTGTATTTTTAAAAACGCAAAACTACGGTTTATAAATAGCAATCGCAACCTCTTCAATAAATCAATGGTTTTGGGCGTTCCCTACGGTCGCGCTGTCCGTTGCAAGTCCTCGCCACGCCCAAAAGCGTGTCTGCGGGCTTTCCACTGCCATCGCTAACGCAAAAGCCTATCCCCAGCCCCTACCACGGTAGGCAGGCTTTTCCGTCTCGATAGCTACCGGGAGAAAGTGCGTTTGATTTAATCATTAGAGAAAGA
Source organism: Lutibacter sp. (assembly GCA_036781305.1). Lineage (GTDB taxonomy): Bacteria > Bacteroidota > Bacteroidia > Flavobacteriales > Flavobacteriaceae > Lutibacter. Next base: position 5,137 of record DAIQBF010000093.1, on the reverse strand, counting down.
TATTTCTTAAAAACAGCAACTCCTTTTTTAACTTTTAGAACGAACAGGTCGCAACCTGTCCCTACTTTAAACTTATTCTTCATAGAATATGCAATAAAATTATAATTCTGATGTTATCAACAAACTTCAAAAGTTTTTTATAATTATTTAAGAAAATAATTCAATAACTTTTACGTTATTTGCATTACAAACTACTATGTTATGCTTAATCAATTCTTTTGGATGTGCTCAGGCGCCGATACCGATATTCTAAAAACAAGTTCAAAAGCCGAACAACTCAAATATGCCGGGATCGGCGGAACCGTATTTTTTACCGCAGTAATGGCCTTTATTGCCTCAAGTTATGCGCTATTTACCGTTTTCGACAATTATTACACGGCCATCTTTTTCGGATTTATTTGGGGATTGCTCATTTTTAATTTAGACCGCTTTATAGTGTCAACCATCAAAAAAAGTGATTCCAAATGGAAAGAAATTTGGCAGGCAACTCCGCGAATTATATTGGCCATCATTATCGCGGTTGTTATTTCAAAACCTTTGGAAATTAAGATTTTCGAAAAGGAAATCAACCAGGTTTTGTTAACGCAAAAGAACAAGTTAACCTCGGCAAACAAACAACAAATTGCCAACCAGTTCACACCGGAAATTTCATCATTACTAAACGAAATTGCCAACTTAAAACAAGAAATTGACAACAAAGAAACTGAAACAAATGCATTATACGAAACTTATATTGCAGAAGCAGAAGGCAGAAAAGGAACAAAACTTTTAGGAAAAGGTCCGGTTTATCAAGAAAAACGTGAAAAACATGATGCTGCCCTGGCTGAACTTCAGCAAATAAAAACAGAAAATAAAACAAAAACCATTAAAAATGAAGCACAAATAACTGCTTTATTAAACCAACAAACAGCACAAATTAAATCGGCACAACCCATCATTGATGGTTTCGACGGATTGATGGCAAGAATAGATGCCCTAAATGAATTGCCATGGTTGCCTTCATTTTTTATTTTCCTATTGTTTTTAGCCATTGAAACTTCTCCCATTCTGGCAAAATTAATTGCCTCAAAAGGCGAATATGATTTCAAAACGCAGGATGTTGAAAATTCGGTAAAAAATTGGGTGCAACAAAAAGAAAACCAACGCGAAAAACTACTAAATACAGATGAAGCGCTTAATGAAGCCATCTACAACGAATTGGCCGACGAAAAAGAATTGTACAATTACAAAAAACAAAAAGCGCGTGAAATTTTACAATTTCAGGCAGACGCATTTTATAAAAGTCAGAAAAATATTGTTGGGTAGTTTTTATTGATATTTTTTGGATTTTAGACTTTTTAATATCAACCTTATTACTGTTTTTACTTTTGCCGTTATAATTCAAAAACTCAATCTGACAAATTTTATCAGGCTCTTTTCCCCCTTCGGGGTTAGGGGGCTTTTTCCAACGGATAAATAGTGACACTATACCCCAACCAGTTTTGCAATTTATCGTAAATAAGTTTTTGGTCTTCTTTTGAAAAATCTTTAATTCTGGTTTTATGCGAACCTTCCTTTAAAACCATTTTTAAGGCATTCACATGAGGTTTCGGATTTGGCGCACATGCGCCCCAAGTATCATATTCTCCATAAATATATAAAATTTTATTGCCCTTATTCTCCACAAAATCGCGCACTTCATTAATATAATTTGGGTTGTAGGTTAAATCCACATTTTTAGGCGCAAAACGCTTATTTGTTGGGTGGTGGACAACTTTCAGCAAATCTTTCACCGGCATGGTGTCAAATCCGTAATAGCCCAATTCAGTCATATGTTGATAGTATGAAGGAAGCAAATCGGTATATGTTTGGTCATTATAAAAAGAAATGCCAACAATCTTATTAATGTAATTAAACATAGCAGCGGCAGTAGCATTTTCTAATGGAATGTCCTTGCAATTTCCGCCCCATTGCCAAAAAGAAAACGGAAATTCCAATACCGCATATTCCAAAGCTTCTTCAGTAGAAAGTTCTGTAAAACTCATATTCTCTGTTTCTGCATAGTTTGTAATTTCACTTAAAACAGCTTCTCTATTCTTCAAAACTGCTCTTTGAAATTCGGTAATTTTCGCCCTGCACGAATCACTTCCCACAGATTTAATATGATTTTGAGTACGTACATCTTCCTGCCCATTAATAAGTGGTGCCACATAAGGCACAGCCACATTAACATCCCAAGGATATTTAGATTTATAAATTAAGGTCGTTTCACCACCTTTGCTAATTCCGGTCGAAATCCATTTTCCCGTGTATAACCTTTTCAATTTGGTCACCAAATTATGATAATCTTCAATGGCCTGGTCATTTTTTAAATACTGCCAAGAAATGGTGTCTGGCCGCGATTTTCCATAAAACCGGTATTCCACCTGAACCTGATTTCCTTTAAATATTTTGCTTAATTCATAGGTGCTGGGATTTGCCTTATAGCCTTCCGTAATTATTACCGTTGGCTTTTTTGTATCGGCATGCGATAAATAAACATAATGCTTAAATGTACCCGCTGATAAATTTTTATGGTCCAACGGCTCATTTAACACTATTTGATAGGCTTTTGTAAAATGATCTTTGGCTTCTAATGCAGTAATCTCCGCATCAGGAAATAGTTTTTCAAGTTTTTGTTGAAAAGTTAAAATTTCAATTGGTTCTAATTGTACTCTACATCCAGCAATTGAAAAACTTATGGCTACAAATAATAGGAAGGATTTATAAAATTTCATACTAAACTTTTAATTTTTTTTAAAGGTAAGCCTAGATAGGCGTTACCCAACATACTTTTTTAACTTACTTGTATGTTATTCTAACAAAAATAAGTATAAATATAGTCATGAATTTATTAATCATTACATTTAACAAAAGACCCCTATTCAATGAAAAACATTGCCACTATCGATGATGATTTTATAAACGAAAACACCAATTTTTCAGAACTTATCACCGAAATTAAAAGTGCTTTTGCATCTTCAAATATTCAAGTTCCATTGCGTCACCACCATGATTTTTCAAATCCTAAAGAAGGAGTGGATTCCACTCTTTTGTTAATGCCTGCCTGGAACCCAAGTAAAGTGGCGGGCGTTAAAATTGTAACGGTGAGCCCTAATAATGGCAAATTTAACTTGCCATCAATTCAAGGAACCTATATATTTTTGGATGCGCATAAAGGAATGGTAAAAGCAATTTTATGCTCGCAGTCGCTTTTAACTTTAAAAGAATGATGAATAAATAGAAACCGTATCTTTGTTTATTTCTTTATCAACTTTTAAGTGCTCTTGAAATTATTTTTTTAAAAATTTCCCACTTAAAATGTGATTTTTAAGGTTCTATTACATAAGTATTCATAACTATACGGAACAAACAATTTGCCCCGTGTTTTAACTTTAATCAAATTAGCCAAGTATATTTTTAAAATTAATTCTTTCAACCACATTATTAAAATTATTCTGCATATTTTTATCCTATAAAATCGATTTAATGAAACACATTCACGCTATTCTCCATAATTTTAATTGTTGAGAGTTGTCAAACTAAATTGAAATCAACAAACGTAAACAAAACAACTATTCAAATTTTGAAAGGCACTGAAGGTGTTTTAGGAAAAGGAAAATCGATCAGGGAAAACTATCATCCAATCACGGGAGAAGGTTTAAATGCACAAAATTTTAGTTGGAGTGCCGCCCATATTATAATGCTTTTAACGCAAGAATAAATGAATTACAACAATTTAAAAATCACCATAGAACAAGCTGAAAAAATTCTCTTGGAACTTTTCAATATTAAAGGAATTGCCACACAACTTCCTGGAGAAATAGACCTTAATTTTAAAGTCAAAACAGCCCATGAAGCGAAGTATATCCTAAAAATTTCTCGTCCGGATGAGGATGAAACTTTCCTCGACTTTCAGCAACAATTATTGCAATATGTTGAAGTAAATGGAGAGAAATTAATTGCGCCGAAAATAATTAAAGACAAAACCGGAAATATAATTTCAGAAATTACGGATGAATTTGGGAAACAGCGCAAAGTGCGTTTGTTAACTTGGATTTCAGGCAGGGTTTGGAGTCAGGTGAATCCACAATTAGATGATTTACGTTATAGCTTGGGAGAAGAATGCGGTAAACTCACAAAGGTATTACAGGAATTTCAGCACCCCAAAGCACACCGTGAATTTGATTGGGATATAGCACAATCACTTTGGACTAAAAAACATTTACATTTATTTAATAACGAAGAAAAAGCAATTATCTCCTGTTTTCAAGCGCAGTTTGAAGAAAATTTCGAATCTTTTAAAACGCTGCGAAAATCAGTGGTGCATAATGATGCTAATGATAATAATATAATTGTTTCCGCTGATTTAATTCAGCCACAAGTAACATCAATTATTGATTTTGGTGATGCCGTTTATACGCAAATAATAAATGATGTGGCGATTGCTTGCGCTTATGCCATCATGAACCATAACGATCCTTTGGAAGCCAGTTTGCCAATTATAAAAGGATATCACTCAAAATTTCCATTAGATAAAATTGAATTGGCGCATTTGTACAAAGCAATTGCAATGCGCTTGGTGATTTCGGTTACCAAATCGGCCATCAATAAAATAAAAGAACCCAGCAATGTTTACCTGCTGATTAGCGAAAAACCCGCTTGGGAGGTATTAAAAAAATGGCAAGAAATTGATAAAGATTTTGCTCATTTTAGTTTTAGGGAAGTTTGCGGTTTCGCAGCACATCCTAATCAACAGAAATTCAGCAATTGGGCAGCTCAAAATGATTTCAGTTTAATTGATCTATTTCCAACAATTAAAAAAAATGAAATTCAGCCTTTGGATTTAAGCGTTTCCAGTAAATGGATTGGTCACCAACAGGATTTCAATGATTTGGAATTATTTGAATACAAAATCAATAAATTGCAATCACAACATCCAACTAAAATTATCGCTGGCGGTTATTTAGAACCAAGACCATTATATACTTCATCAGCCTTTGATAAAATAGGAAATAACGGAAGAGAAAGCAGAACCATCCATTTGGGAATTGATTTTTGGCTACCAAAAAACACACCGGTTCATGCCTTGTTTGATGGTGAAGTGGTGGTTTCTTAT
>DAIQBF010000092.1:0-10786 GCA_036781305.1 Lutibacter sp. | reverse complement strand
TACCTGACGGCCCTTGTTGAACAAGTTTCATCAAGGGTTGTCAGGATTTTTTTTTTTTTTCATGTATTTCTGTCACTTCCTTTTCTAATGGTGGCGCAAAATTTCCATGTTCATCAAATAGTTCATCAAATTCTGGGTTATGAGAAAACACAAATTTTTCTGGTTGCGGACCCGTTTTTTTGAAGATGAAAGCAAAAATGAATCCAACCAAAAATCCTGATAAATGGCCTTCCCAAGAAATTTGTTCTTCAATAGGAAAAATGTACCAAACGGTGCTTCCATATAAAAAAACGACAATTAAAGAAACTGCCGCCAAGCGATAATATTTTCGAAAAACTCCGCTAAAAAAAATAAAACTCACCAAAAAATAAACTACGCCACTGGCACCGATATGATAGGATGGACGCCCAAAAGACCATGTTAAAAATCCGGTTAAAAAAATTCCCCATAGCAAAACTTTTGTGGCAATGCCTTCATAAAAATAATACAAACTCGCCAACATTACCAATAAAGGAATGGAGTTGCTGAACAAATGTTCAATGCTGCCATGAAGAAAGGGCGAGAAAATAATGCCGCGTAAACCCTGTAATGTTTGTGGATAAATACCAAAATCGTTAAAATTAATTTTAAATTTTATTTCCAAATAATACACCAGCCAAATTGAAAAAACGGCAATAACAGGAATGCTTATAAATTTTCGGGGGAATATGGATTTACTTTCTGGCATTGAAAAATTTAAATTATGAATGGATGAATTTATTAAAATTTTGCCACTAAATTATGATATTTAAACAAAATGTTTTTGCATTAGGGATAGCAGTGATATCCTTTTTTATTTTTCATAAAAAAGATTTAACGAATAGCCCGACACAAATGTAATGCAGTGTAATGCCCAACAAATTTTTATGCTTATTTTTACGCTATGAATGAGCCATTAGCAGAACGCATCCGTCCGAAAACCTTAGATGATTACATTAGCCAGCAGCATTTGGTGGGGAAAAATGGCGCGTTGACCGAGCATATTAAGCGCGGCATTATTCCGTCTTTGATTTTTTGGGGACCGCCGGGAATTGGGAAAACCACGCTTGCAAACATTATTGCGAAAGAATCTAAACGGCCATTTTATACGTTGAGCGCCATAAGTTCAGGTGTTAAAGATGTGCGTGACATTATCAATAAAGCCAAACAGGGCGACGGATTGTTTACCGAAAAAAATCCGATTTTATTTATTGATGAAATTCACCGTTTCAGCAAATCACAACAGGATTCGTTGCTGGGAGCGGTTGAAAAAGGTTGGGTAACGTTGATTGGCGCAACCACCGAAAATCCGAGTTTTGAAGTGATTCCCGCATTGTTGTCGCGCTGCCAGGTGTATGTGTTGAACTCTTTCAGCAAAAAAGATTTGGAAGATTTGTTGCAACGCGCTTTAAAAGAAGACGCTTTTATTTCCAGAAAAAATATTATTTTGGAAGAAACGGAAGCTTTGTTGCGGGTTTCGGGTGGCGATGCGCGAAAATTATTGAATATTTTTGAGTTGGTGGTGAATACTGAAAAAGAACCCATTAAAATTACCAACGAATTGGTGCTTTCAAAAATTCAGAAAAATACGGTGTTGTACGACAAAGCCGGCGAACAACATTATGATATTGTTTCGGCTTTTATAAAATCTATTAGAGGAAGCGATCCAAATGCCGCTGTTTATTGGTTGGCACGTATGATTGAAGGCGGCGAAGACGCAAAATTCATTGCGAGAAGAATGCTGATTTTGGCTTCGGAAGATATCGGAAATGCAAATCCGACTGCCTTAATTTTAGCCAATAACACGTTTCAGGCGGTGAATATTATCGGTTTTCCGGAATCACGGATTATATTAAGCCAGTGTGCGGTTTATTTGGCAAGTTCTGCAAAAAGCAACGCCTCCTATGAAGCCATTGGAAAAGCGCAAACCATTGTAAAAGAAACGGGTGATTTATCGGTTCCCCTGCATTTAAGAAATGCGCCAACCAAGCTGATGAAAGAATTGGATTACGGCAAAAACTACAAATACGCGCACAGCTTTGAAAATAATTTTACCGAACAGGAATTTTTGCCCGATGAAATAAAAAACACCAAAATTTATGAACCCGGCAACAATGTCCGCGAAAATAGCATCAGGGAATTTTTGAGGAAATTGTGGAAGGGAAAATATGGTTATTAAATCCTATCCCCAGCCTCCCGCCCAAAAACGGGACAGGCTTTTCCAAAGGAAAGGGAGTTTGATTTGATATTAATAAAAAAATTAATTTTTTATTACAATTGGCAGCGTAAACTCCGTTGAAACCGGAATCGCTCTTTTTATTGCCGGCTGCAAAGTTGGCAGATTTTGAAGGCTCACTTTAACAACACTGTCAAATTCTGGGATTAACTTGCTGATTTTAGCTGATTTTTGAATATTCGATAAGGTTATTTTTCCATCAGCATCTATTTTTAATTTTACAAAAATGGTGTCATTTACGCTATCCTTTACACTTAATTCAAACTCTTTTAAGGAAGCGTAAATATGTTGTGACATTTCCATTTGAAAGCAAATTTGTTGTTTTTCGCGTGAAGGAATATCTGCGCAATTTGGGAAAAGCGGATAAGAATCTATCGTATTAAAATCTACAATGGTATCGATTTTTTGAATGGGTGCACGTTTTGTGTGCTGTTCAATATAAGAGCAAGACAAAACCAAAAACGCGCAAATTAATATAGTGAATAGTTGTTTTAACATTCCTGCTTATTTCAAAAAGTGAAAATACAACATTTTCTGTTAGAGTACAATTTCAGCATAAAAAAACCGAGAATTATCTCGGTTTTAATCAAATAATCAACAAGGTTCTATCTTCTTTCTCATGTTATTATAAGTTATTATAAACGTTATTTTACCATAAAAACTAGTGAGCACAAATTGCACTACTGCTTTTTAGTAATTATAATTACCCCATCTTTGCCTTTGTCTCCATATTTTTCAAGAGCGCTTTCACCTTTAAGGACTTCCATACTTTTAATATTTTCCGGTTTGATTTTTTGCATTTCTTCTTTAGAAATTTCCTTACCTTCAAAAATAATAAGCGGAAACACTTTTGAATCTAAATCATTAAACTTCGTTTTCTCGACATTTTGTTTTCCACCTTCAACATTAAAAACTATTGGCAAACTATATTTTACGCCAACTGCCTCTCCTTTTTGTTTTCCAGGTATCATTTTCGGCAAACTTTCAATAACTCGGATAGCTTCATCAGCCAAACTTTGATGAGGAGCTCTTGATTTCACTTCGGCAATATTTCCGTCTTTATCAATTTTAAACATTACAAATATCTTTTTAACTCCAGCCTCTAATCCAAGTCCTTTAGCCATTTCAGAATTAAAGTTAGCATTTACATGTGCGGAAATTTTATCTTGCAAACAAGCTCTTAATTCTTCTTCAGTTCCTTCACAGCCAGGAAAAATAGGTGCATTTTCAATTAGTGCAAAAGGAATGTCTTCAATTTTAACCGGATTAATGGTATCAGAAACTTTTAATACTGCTTCATTTTCTTTTGCCTTCAATTCTTGGGGTAAAACATCTTCCTTTAAAATTTCATTTATCATTAAAGGAAATTGCTCCAAAGTTTCTTTTGATTTTTCTTCAAATGAACTTAACACCAACATCCCTAGCAATAATGGTGCGATTAATAAATACTTTAATTGTTTCATTTTTTGAGATTTTTCTTTTGTGATCATAATAATTCTTTTTTTAATTAATGAATGTTTAAAAAATTGATTGATGAAGGAAATGTTTTCCACATTAAAAGTTTCTGCCAATAACTTATTGAAATATTGTGCTTTATCGGTTTCTTTTACTACCTCGGCATCCGAAATATATTCGTGCAATAGGGTAATTCGCTTTTGATATACATACACCATCGGATTAAACCACAACACAATTTTCAACAATTCAAAATAGAGTAAATCCAAAGTGTGTCGGTGTTTGCAATGAATTAATTCGTGCTGAATGATTTGTAAATCCTGTTTTTCCAACAAATGATTATTGATAAAAATATAGTTGAAAAATGAGAAAGCGGATTGCTTTTTATTTAAGACGATCAAAGTATAATTGTCTTTTTTGATGCTATTATTTGTTAAAATTAATTTAAATATCTTAGTCAATCGAACTAAAAATAAAACAGTAAACAACGTTATGCCAGCATAAAAAAGAATTGGCAAAACATTAAACCCAGTTTCAAAAGAAGTGCTTTTTTCGATATAAACTTGCGGATTTATAACCACTTCCGGCAAATAAACGACATAGTCTTGCGGAACCGATTTTTGAATGCTTTCAAATCGCAACAATGGAATAATGAAAGACAAAATTGGCGTCACCAACAAATAAATTCTATTCCACTTAAAGAATGTTTCCTTTTGTAAAAACAGATCGTAAACCGCCAAAAACAAGGTTTGAAAAAGAACCAAATGAATTATATAATTAATCATCCCTTTGTTTTTTTATCGTTAATAATTTTCAATATGGTATCCAATTCTTTAAAATCCACTTCATTTTTGTTCACAAAAAATGAAACCATGCTTTTAAAAGAACCTCCAAAATAACCATCAACAATTTTTTGTAAACTTTGGTTGGAATAAATTGCTTTTGAAACCAACGGAAAATAAATATAGCCTCTTCCCTTTGCTTTATGCGTCACGAAATCTTTAGTTTCCAATATCCTGATAATGGTAGAAACTGTATTGTAAGCAGGTTTTGGTTCGGGTAATTGGTCTATGATATCTTGCACAGATGCTTCTTCCAACTCCCATAAAACCTGCATAAATTGCTCTTCTGCCTTTGTTAATTGTATGTCCATTTTATAACTGTTTAGGAAAGAAAAGTTGTGGGTTTGATACCATAATTTTCCTTGTTTAATTTTATATTTGTATGTTTTAGAAACATTCTAATTTATTGGATTAAGTATTTTTTCACCTTTTATAGCAGGTGTAATTATTTTCTCATCTATCTTATTCCCATTTTTATCATATATATACAAATATACTTTTTGTCCTTTTTTAATTGGCAAATTATATTTTTTTCTTTTATTTAGAATAGTCGTGTAGTAAGGAACTTTTTTATGATAATCATATAATTTATCAATTTCATTACCATAAAAAAGAGCTACTTGAACATCAAAGTCCGCTTTGTTTTGGTACGAAAATGTACTATTCCAATTATCTTGATAAATATCTTTGTTGTTCAGAAGCAGAAAGTCCACGGAAGTTAATCTTTCACTTTTAAAATATTTGCTGTCAATAAGACAATAATCACATTCAAAATGTTTTCTGTATGAATTTAAATGTGTTTGACTAATTGTTAATGGATCCATATTGTACTTTTCCTTAAAGACTGTTGCCATCCATTTTTTTCCTCTTGGTGTTGGTCTTTCTAAAATATGGTCAATTCCTGCTAAAACAATTACTTTCGCACTTGGATTTATTTTAAACGTTTTGTTATACAAATTTTCAGCTTGTTCAATTTCTCGATCCTTAGAATTATCCCTATTCTCATAAGCTACAAACTGAAATCCTAACTTTTTTGCTTCTCTTATTAAATTTGCATAATTCTGTTCGCTTGTGTAAAATCCTGTTTCTAAAGTTGGATAACCATTTTCTAAGTTTAATAAGCTGTCCTGTTTTACGCCTATGGTTTCTAGGGCTAAATATGAATACCCAATAGCTTTAAGTTTAGGTAATAATTCTGAAATCAATAATCTGTGATTAGGAAAGAAATGGTTTTCATTAAGCATAATAATTTGATGATTTTTGGCCTCATCAATTATTTTTTCAATTGCTTCGGAATTATTTATGGACTCCTTTTTTATGATATTTGTAATAGTATCATTTGTTTTAAAATTAGATTCAAGTTCATCCAGAAATTTTTCATAATAATCATTATTTCCCAAAAATGAAGAAAAAGTAAGTTCCATTTGGAGTTTCAACCAATCTTCTTGCCTGTCATAAGCTGGATATTCAATTATTTCATTTAGAGCAGAATAAAACATATTCGAATTTTCATAACGATTCACAACTTCTATAACAGAATTAATGTCTTTTCTGTAAGCTTTCCCAACTTCAAGGCTTTGAAAGGTTCTTTGTAAATCAATTTTTAAGCTTTTGGTTTCCTCATTTTTATTAGGCTTGCCAAAAAAACTAAATTTTTCTTTTCCAATTATAGTGTCAAAAACGATATATTGTTTTGGTTTTTCAAAACTCAGGTTGTTTCCAATGGTTATATAGTACTCATAAATGGGGGGAATATTTGTTTTTCCATAAACAAACACTTTGTTTTTGAAATGATAACTATTTTTTCTGAGTACTTTTTTTAATGTCTTTCGATCGCTTATGAAATCAAAATCTCCTGCCGTTTTTAAATAGGTTTTTAATGAATCATTTATGATAAATGAATTGTAATTATTTATGTATCTATTCTGTTCAAAATGTTCGCTAATTTTTGGAGAACATCCTGTTAATATAAATAATATTATTATTAATCTATAATGTTTCATTTTTATAACTGCTAACTAAGTGTTTAGTTCAACAACACAAATATAACTAAATATTTAGTTCAAACTAATTTTTTAGTTGAAAAATACAAAATAGAATATTTTGTCACTTTCAAATTCTAAATTGAAATATTACCTTAGCTTATGGATATTTTTCTGCTCATCGTCGGATTCTTGATTGTGCTAACAGGCATACTTGGTTCTGTTTTACCTGTTTTGCCTGGGCCGCTGGCCAGTTGGGCGGGATTGCTCCTGCTATATTTAACTAAAGCCGTTCCTATGAACTGGACTATTTTAGGAATAACCTTGGGGGTCGCCATATCGGTTTTGGCAATAGATTATTTGCTGCCCTCTCTTGGAACAAAAAAATTTGGAGGAAGCAATTACGGCGTAAACGGCTCTATGATCGGACTTATTTTCGGAATTTTTTTCGGTCCGTTTGGAATTATTGTTGGGCCGTTTTTAGGTGCTCTAATTGGAGAACTCATTAAGGATCATAAAAATTTTAAAAAAGCACTAAAAGCCGCTTTCGGTTCGTTTATCGGATTCTTATCTTCTACAATTCTAAAATTTATAGTTTGCTTAGTGTTTGCTGGTGTGTATATTGCTGTTTTTTGGGAATATAAAGATACTTTTTTTGGAATTTCAGACTAAATAAAAAGCGTATGAAACAAAAAAAGCGTCCCGGATATCGGGAAGCTTTCCATTGGTTTAATAACCTTGACGTAAAAACGCCAGAACAACACAAAAATCGCCAACACAGCGATAGGCAAATATATTAATTTTTATTGAATTTCAAATTCCAAACACTTTTTCTTTCTAAATTACTTATTTTTCTGAATTGATTGTATCTTTGCTCCCTATCAATAAAAAGTAATACTAAAACACCTTGAAATGCAATTATCGCCACTTGAAATAATAAGAAGGGAATCCTTACAAAAGTTACGTGAATTGGGTATAAATCCATATCCTGCCGAAGAATTCAAAACAACCGCAACCATAAAGGAGATCTTGGCGAACTTTGAGGCTTTTGAAGGTAAAGAAGTTGTTTTGGCGGGTAGAATGATGAGCAGAAGAATAATGGGAAAAGCTTCTTTTGCCGAGTTAAAGGATGCCAGCGGAAGAATGCAAATTTACATCAACCGCGATGAAATTTCTTCTGATGATGACGGAACTATGTACAATACCGTATTCAAAAAATTATTGGATATGGGCGATATTATTGGCATAAAAGGTGAAGTTTTTAAAACGAAAGTCGGCGAAGAATCGATTCATGTAAAAGAGCTTACCGTACTTTCCAAAAGTTTGCGTCCGTTGCCAGTTGTAAAAACTGATGCCGACGGAAAAGTATATGATGCTTTTTCTGATGCCGAGTTAAGATATCGCCAACGTTATGTGGATTTAATTGTAAATGATCACGTAAAAGAAACCTTTATAAAACGCACAAAAATTACGAATTCCATTCGCGATTTCTTCAACAAACGCGATTATTTGGAAGTGGAAACGCCCATATTACAGCCAATTCCGGGCGGTGCAGCCGCGCGTCCTTTTAAAACACATCACAATGCCTTGGATATGCCTTTGTACTTGCGAATTGCCAACGAATTATATCTAAAACGACTGATTGTTGGCGGATTTGATGCCGTTTATGAGTTTTCAAAAGATTTCAGAAATGAAGGAATGGACAGGACGCACAATCCTGAATTTACCGTGATGGAATTGTATGTCGCCTACAAAGATTACCATTGGATGATGAATATGACCGAGGAGTTGTTGGAAAAAGTGGCGATGGACAGCAATGGCACAACGGAAGTTCAAATAGGCGAAAATATGGTGAGCTTTAAAGCACCTTATCCGAGAGTCCCAATTTTGGAAGCGATAAAAATACATACCGGTTTTGAAGTTTCGGGAATGGATGAAAACGCATTGAAAGAAGTTTGCAAAAAAGTGGGAGTTGCCGTTGATGAAACGATGGGCGTAGGTAAACTGATTGATGAATTATTCGGATCAAAATGCGAACACCATTATATTCAACCAACATTTATCACCGATTACCCTAAAGAAATGAGTCCGCTCACCAAAGAACACCGTTCAAATCCCGCCTTAACGGAGCGTTTCGAATTGATGGTGAACGGCAAAGAATTGGCAAATGCCTATTCTGAGTTAAACGACCCAATTGAACAACGCGCTCGTTTTGAAGAACAATTAAAATTGACCGAAAAAGGCGATGATGAAGCCATGTTTATCGACCAGGATTTTTTACGCGCTTTGGAATACGGTATGCCGCCAACATCGGGAATTGGTATCGGCATTGATCGTTTGGTGATGTTTATGACCAACAACAGCTCTATCCAGGAAGTACTTTTCTTTCCGCAAATGCGGCCAGAGAAAAAAGCGGTTGAAATGAGCGAAGACGAAAAAGTAATTTTCAACATTTTAAAAGCGAATTCTCCTATCCTTTTGAACGACTTAAAAACACAATCGGGCTTCAGCAATAAAAAATGGGATAAAACCATTAAAGATTTGACTAAAAAGCACTTGGCTAAAATTAACAATACCGAAGAAGGCTTGTTTGTTGCGTTGGGAAAATAAAAAATATAAAGCTAAATTTTGTTCAGAGACTAATAAAATCAGAAAAGGAATTGCTTCATTGCAGTTCCTTTTTTTAGTGAAATAAATTGTAGGTGGCAGCGAAATATTGAAACCATATTCGTTGCTTTTTATTTTTACATTCATAATTTTTCAAAAAATCTTATATTTCATTGTTTTTAGTTTTTTTGTATATTGGTCTAATGAAAAGATCTGTTATTTCCACTTTTTTAATTTTCTTTCTATTTTCCAGCGTTTTGCTTTCTCAAGAAGCACAGGAAAAAAATTACCCAACCTTCAGTGCCTTTCTAACAGAGCAAACCACTAAAATTGCGGCTATAGAGAACGGCATAAGTTTAAATGAAGTGAAAAAGATTATGGGTACTCCCGTAATTGTAATAGTTCCAAAAATAGGAAGAATGAAAGCTTTAAGCCAGTTATTTAAACAACCTGAATTTACAAAAGAAACGACTGATAAAGCTAAAAATGAAATAAACATTTTATGGTATTTTACTTCCCCAAAAAATCAGGATGGCATTGTATCACGGTCAGAGTGCACGCCAATTATACTTAAAAATGACAGTGTTATGGGAAAAGGCACAAAATTTTATTTAAATTTTATGAGGAAAGAACAAGTCCGATTTTAATGGCTGATTCAATCAAAAAATTCAATATGTCAATTTCCAAAACAAAGAAATTTAACCTTCTTTAAAATGATTATAAACTACTCTTTATTTTAAAATTATTACTTCTAAATAATTAAATTTGAAAAATAGTAACAAGCCAAGCTTCTTAATAAAAAAGCTTTCTTAAAATTATATCAAATTATGAATAAACACTTCACAACTGTAACTTTAAAGTCCCTTATTTTTTGCACCTTAATCGTTTCAACAACTTTTGCGCAAAACAAAGAAAAAACAGCAACTATGCAAACCAACAATGTATTATTGGAAAAATGGACTGGGCCTTATGGCGGTGTTCCTTCTTTTGACAAAATGGACCTTTTGGACATTAAACCGGCCTTAGAACAAGGAATGGCTTTAAATTTGGAAGATATTGACGCCATCACCAACAATCCAGAAGCACCAACTTTTGAAAACACCATCGTGATGATGGAAAAATCGGGAGAGGTTCTCGATCGCGTTTTTAAATACTATGGAATTTGGAGCAGCAACTTATCTTCACCAGAATTTAGGGAAATTCAGGGAGAGATGGCGCCAATATTATCGGAGTTTCGTTCAAAAATCTCCCAAAACGAAAAATTATTTGAAAGAATCAAAACGGTCTATGAAAATTCTTTGAAAAATCCGCTAGAAGCAGACCAACAAAGAGTTATCCAGCTTGTTTATGAAAGATTTGCCATGGATGGTGCTGAATTAAGCAAGGAGAAAAAAGAACGTTACGCAGCCATTAATAAAGAACTCTCCACATTATACACCAATTTTTCCAATAACATTTTGGCAGATGAAGAAAACTATGTGGTTTATTTAACCAAAAATCAGTTGAGTGGTTTGTCGGAATCTATGGTTAAAGCTGCTGAAAAAGCCGCAAAAGACAAAGGCCATGAAGGCGAATATGCCATTACAAACACAAGATCATCCATGGATCCTTTTTTAACCTATTCCGATGAAAGAGCATTGCGCGAA
>DAIQBF010000091.1:0-10840 GCA_036781305.1 Lutibacter sp. | reverse complement strand
AAAAAAAGGCAAACATTACAAATATTAAAATTATTAAAAGAGCATATTATAAAATATATTAAAATAAAAAAAAAAGAAATAATAAAAATATTTCTTTGGAATATTTGGAGCAATATTTGAATTTAGATGAAGAGATTCGAGAAAAACAATTGATAGGTCAAAAAGAACAAATTGAAATTCAATACAGCCTAAAACAAAAAGAATTTGAGCTGGAAAAATTACAAAATAATTACAATTTAAATGAATTGAAATTAGAAAATAGACAGCAGCAAATAAAAGCATTAATTGTATTTTCTATTCTAATCGCCATTGTTTTTATTTTGGTATTCACATTTTATTTACAAAAGAAAAAAGCTCAAAGACTTTTATCAATCCAAAACAAAAAAATAAATCTTCAAAACGAAAAGTTAATTTCAACAAACAAAGAAATTAAAGCTAAACGAAAGGAACTTTCTGGTTTAAATCTTATAAAAGATCAACTCCTGTCAATTATAGCTCATGATGTTAAAAGTCCGCTGACCGATTTAAATAACCTACTATTTATTTTAAGGCATAATATTGATGCACTTGATAGAAAAGATTTAAAGAAAAACTTCGCCATCATAGAATTTAATACAAGTAATATATTGAATTTGCTGAACAATATTTTAAACTGGACAATTGATCAATCTTCTGGCATTAAAGTTAAAATAAGTGAGTTTTCATTAAATAATATTATAGGAACCAATTTGAATTTGATAGAAAGTTCAGCCTTAGCGAAAGAATTAACCCTGGATTTTCAAAAAAATGAAAACGATATCAATGTTAAAAGCGATTATAATATTGTGAATTTCGCATTGAGAAATATACTTTCAAATGCGGTTAAATACACTGCTAAGAAAGGAAGTATAAGTGTCAAAACAGTAAAGTTAAATAACAATATTGTTGAAGTCCAAATTGCAGATACAGGAATTGGGTTTAATGAAGAAATTCATACTTTGTTAAAAAATAATACTGAAAAGGTTCCAACAACTTTAGGCACAGACAAAGAAAAAGGTTACGGAATTGGATTATCTTTGTGTAAAAAGATGTTGGCAAAAATAGATTCTAAAATTTATTATGAAAAAAATGAGCCAACAGGATCTATTTTTATTTTACGATTAAAACAAAACATGAATAATTGAAGTTATGGACAAAATAAAAGTGCTTATTGCTGATGATCATTATATTGTTCGTTTAGGGCTTAAAGTTCTTATAAATTCTTTTGAAGGCTTTGAAGTCACTTCCGATGTTGAAAATGGGCAGGAAGCATTAGATAATATTGAGCTGGCAGATTTTCTTATTTTAGATCTAGAAATGCCCATTATAGATGGTGTAAGCGCACTTAAAATTATAAAAAAGGAATATCCTGATAAAAAAGTCATATTGCTAACAAACTGTATGGATATTCCTACCTTAGTTGAAGCGAAAAATTTAAAACCTCAAGGCGTTTTGTTCAAAGACGGAATGCTTGATGAGTTAAAAGTTTGCTTAGAAGAATTAAAAAAAGGACATGTTTTTAGAGGCAGAAATTGCACAACTTTTTTTGAACAGCACAAAGAGGAATTTGATGATGTTGAGCGATTGATGGAAAACATAAAAATTTTAACAAAAACGGAAATTAAAATTTTACATAAAATTTCAGAAAATCTCTCTACTTCGGAAATTGCAGAAGCTTTATACAATAGTCCAAAAACAATAGATAACCATAGAACCAATATTGCTAAAAAACTAGACATTAGTGGTTATAATAATTTACAGGCGTTCGCTATTAGATATAGATTACTTGTTGATTCACTATACAAAGCTAACTAACCCGCTAATGACATCTTAAATTTTTGAAAAAAAATGCGTTAAAAACTAATTTAACGCATTTTAAAAACCAATTCAAATATTAATTAAAGATCTCCTTTAATTTTTCTTGTAGGGCTTCAACTCTTAAGTTTAAAGCCAACAGCTAAGAAGTTTCGCAAAAAACAGGTCTTAGGCCGTATAAATTATTAATCCAATAATTCCTTCAGTTTTTTTGTTAATTTTTCACCTCTCAAATTTATTGCTATAATTTTACCCGTAGAAGTATCTATCAGAAAATTAGCCGGAACTCCTGTAACGCCATATAATTCTTGCGGTCCAGTTTTTGTTCCCATTCCGCTATCTATCCAAGGAAGATTTTCTGCTTTTGATGCTTTTTCCCAATCCGATCTTGAATCGTCAATAGTAAATGAGAAAATTTCGAATCCTTTTGGGTTGTATTCTGAATAAGCTTCTTTCATATGAGGTATTTCTGAGCGACAAGGTCCACACCAAGAAGCCCAAAACTCTAACAATACATATTTATTTTCTTCTTTTAAACAAACTTCTTTAAGAGAAATAGCTTGTTTATCTAATGTTTCTGCATAAAAGGAATTCATATCACTTCCTACTCCTACCCTGCTTTTTGCCGCTCTGGCCTTTCCAGCATCAATAGCTTTATAAATAATATCTTTAATTTGTACATCTTCTACACAGATATTTATTAATGCTTTATGAGTTTCATCTATCCAAGGACCTCCGTAAGAAGCACAGTCTAGCATCATTAATAAAACATCTCTATCCTTTTCAGTGGTGGCCACATGAAGATAATGAGCCAATTCAAAATCAATCATTTCATTTGAAATTCGAACTGCTTCCTCAGTCACTTTTTCTTTTTCAGCTTTAGATTTACTGCTGTAATCGACATAAATTTTTCCGTAACTCTTTTGTAGTTCTAAAAATTTGGGTGCAGTTTTATAAGCGTAAATAACTTCATTAAATTTTGTGTCGCCACCGGTGATGGTAAAAATACTTGATCTATCGCCTAATTTAATTTTAAAATCGCCAGAAGAAAGAATAAAATTCATTCCTTTGGTAACACCCATTAAAATACCTTGTTTGTTTTTAGCGTGGATATAGATATAAACATTTTGAGGTTCACTAATATTTCCAGATATTTTGAACATTCCTTTTGTTACCGGTCCCTCGGCATATACTACTTCATTGGAAGTTGAACCTCCCATCGCCACCATCCCACCGCCACCAGAAGATGCTTTTGGATATCCTACTATTTTTACTGTTCCTTCAGTATAGTAACTAGTTAAATCGCCAGTTATAGTAAATGCTTTCTTATCTACATTATCTTTACTGTTTCCTGCAAATACAGTAACAAAAGAAAAAAATAATGGCAATATAAATTTAAATAATCTCATTTTTTTTGTATTAATATGTTTGGTAATCCTATGAAAAATTCTCTAGAAAAAAATCTAAATTCTGATTAATTAAAAATTTCTTTTAACTTTTCCTGCAAGGCTTTACCCCGCAGGTTCAATGCTACAACTTTTCCTTCTTTATCCAATAATACCATATAAGGGATTCCTGAGAAAACGTAATCTGTCATAATTTTTTTAGAATCTTTAGCTAATAAAAGCGTCCCTTTTATTTGGTCTTCTTCTACTGCTTTTCTCCATGCATCTTCCTTTGTATCAATAGAAACACTTACTACTTCAAAGCCTTTATCTTTATATAATTGATATTGTTTTTGAACATTAGGAGACTCTTGCCTACAAGGTCCACACCATGATGCCCAAAAATCAATTAATACATATTTTCCTCTAAATGAACTAAGAGATACTTGCTTGCCATTAATATCAGGAAATGTAAAATCTGGCGCTACTTTGCCAATATTTGTTTTAGCTACACTTTCAATTAATTCTAATAAGTTGGCTTTTGCATTTTGAATGTATGTATCATTAGGGAATTTTGCAGCCAGTATATTATACTGCTCAATCATATAATCTTTATGTCTTTTCCAATTAAGGCTTTGCAGTGCTTTTATTACCGTTGGATAATCACTATACATTTCAATAATATTTTTAGTGTCCCTTTCACTTGAATCATACATTACATCCCAAACTTTGGCAATGTCATCTTTCCATTCTTTGCTATCAGACAATGATGCTCTATACTGTTGTTGACCTACAGAAATCATGTATTGATAATTTTGATAATTAGCCCAATGTATTGCGTTTAAAACGTTATTTTTTTCTCCACCTTTAATATGGACATGAGGCGGGTTTTTAATCTTCACTCTGGCTGTATCAATGCCTCTAAAATTAATGGTTAAATCTTCATCATCTACATAAAATTCAACTCGTTGTTGTTTGTAAACATCAAGGTTGTAATACTCAGGATTTTCAGTTTCCAGTTCAATCGAATAATTATTAAGTGAATCTAAAGTCACTTCTTTTATAACCTCATATTCATTATCTTCATTCCGTTTTGTAACATTAATTCCAAATTGATCATTTGCATCAGCAAATTTAACATGGCCTTTTACCGTAATTTTATGTTTTTGTGACTTTTCTACAGTCTGTCCACAGGAGTAAAAACCTAGGGCTAATATCCCTACTATTAAGTACTTTTTCATTATTAAATATATTTTGAAATGTTATTAAATCACACTATTTTCCTTTTGTAAAAGTATTTAAAGCTAATTCCGTAAACCTGAGGAGAATTCCTCATTTTTTCAACTACCCTTCATCATTATGAATTTTTAATAATTGAAACCTCGGGTAAATCCTAAAATAATATTATTGAAATATCAGAAATTTGGACTCAATTGTCCTTGCTAAAATATCGTACAGAACACAAAAATCGGAACTCAATTTTGAACACGTTTTTAAAATATTAATGCACCTAAGCCCTGTAAAATAGTTTAAATATAGCTGAACCCTTAATAAATTGGAATATTACATCACTTGGTAATTTTCAGTTTCCATATTGTGCAACTAATGTGTAATTAATATGCTATAAAAACAGGTCATAAAACGAGACTGCACCTTTCAATTTACTTCCTTTTAAAATTCTTAAAGACACTAGATTATTCAGTTCATTTGTACTGATTACCTGCTAAACATACTGTTTTGTAGAGAATATTCTAATGGAAATGTAACAAAATGGAAGTGTCATTTTAACAGATCACCTACCTGTACGGCTAGGCTCAGTGCAAGCTAAAGGCAAAAAATAAGTGCTTTTCTTTCGGCAGGTTCAGGACAAGTAAAAGCTCTTATTGCGCGGAAACGGAACGGAATATTGCTGGAGATGTGGGATATTTATTTTGTGAAATTTAATATAAATTGAAAGTTACATTATCAGATTTTTATAAGATTTGTGTGACTGGAAAATCGAGATTCTAACGCTGTAGCAATATTTTTATTGAAAGTTTATCTGTTTGTACTAAATCAAATTTAAGCATAAATTTTATACATCTTTGTTTTGTGTAGTTTATATTATAATTTCCTATTTAATAATTGCCAACACTTTTTTAAACACATCCCTTTTAGAGTCGTTAATAAGTTCGTATAAACACATTTCAACATTGGTAATATTGGCTCCTTTTTCACTTAGTTTATTCAAGGAAATATCAATGCTGGTTTTTTTTCGGGAGGATATACAATCAGCAACAACTTCTACATAATACTTTTTAGCCAATAATCCCATTACCGTTTGATAAACGCATATATGTGCTTCTATTCCGCAAACTAGCCAATTGCTTTTTTTTAGTTTTAAGATTTCATTTTCAACCTTTTCTTCTTCTAAAGCATTAAAAAATCGTTTTTCAATCGGACTTTGATTTATTAAA
The DNA here is from genome assembly GCA_036781305.1 of Lutibacter sp. Lineage (GTDB taxonomy): Bacteria > Bacteroidota > Bacteroidia > Flavobacteriales > Flavobacteriaceae > Lutibacter. The sequence continues at coordinate 5,166 of DAIQBF010000091.1, read as the reverse complement.
AGTTTTGATAATTCTGGTACCGTCTTTCCTAGTCCTTTAGGATATTGTTCAAGCCATATAATAGGTATTCCCAATATTTGACAGCCTTTAATTAGTTTTTCAATATTCGTTATAAGCACCTCACTTTCAAATACCATGCTGGCAAGTTTTCCTTGTACATCCACTAGAATTAGCCCTGTGTTTTTATCGTTTATCATATTTCACAAATTACGATTTTTTATATGATTCCCACGACTTAAAAATCGGAGATTTTTCCGTTGCAGCAAATCGTTAACTGAATGTTTTTCGGTTTGTTATTTTGTTTAATTTAAGCATCAATTTTATGAGATTTGGAGCACAGTAATTATTAATTTTCATATGTTCTAACAAATTTGGCATTTCCATTAGAAACTTTAAATTCCCAATATTTATGGTAAGTACAACCTGCTGGACAATCTCCACTTCCGATACTAAAAGTTATTGTGGCTGATGAATTATTTCTTGTCAAACTGATGTTGTTGCCATCTCCCACACAACCTTTACCAAATTCCGCAATCAATACCGATTCAATAGCGTCAAATTCTCTCTCAATTGGTATCATGTTATACTCATCTTTTGTGTAAATTGTTAACCAAGGAAAATCTGGGTAACTATAAGATGTTCTTACCGAGTCAAAATCATAAGAAGCTAAAAGATGGTCTAATTTAGCCTCGCCGACAGGAATAATTCCTTTGGACAGGTTTTCAATCTCAGATCTGTTTGTCTCTACTTTTAAACTTATAGCGTTAAAACTATAGCAATAATACCCATGAATCTGATAAAAATCAAAAACAAGATCTCGTTCAGTTGAATCAGAATCATATACCGCTTGAATTATTTTAAGAATTTTATTGATCTCTCTATTGTCAAGAATAGGGTTGTTAAAATTGTCATGATTTTTATCTTGAATTATTTCGTTAAAATAGAGTTGTTTGGCATCATTATAATAATTGTCAATGATGAAGGGTTTTAATTCTATTTTATCATAATCAATTAAGTCATCATTTGTATTACAACCTAATATTCCGAAGATCAATCCTATTATGTAAATTATTTTTTTCATATCAATGTTGCTTATTTTAAATAAATCTCTTTGCTTTATTGCGGCCAACCGATTTTGTATTGTGATTTGTACAATTAAAAATCTCCGATTTTTACGTTGAAGCAATATTTTTATTGAATGTCTGTCGTTTGTATTAGTTCAAATTTAAGCATAAATTTTATGAAGTGTTGGTAGCTTTTAATTTTCTTCTAGTTCTTTTAATGGAATTCCATTTTCTGAAATCCACTCTGTATATCCATTTGAATTTCTCCCTAAAATCATATTTGATGCAGCACTTGCACTTGAGAAAATAGTATCCTCAACAAACTCATAAAACTCTCCGTTGTCTTTTAAAATCTTTGTATCAAGTAATTTTTGTCTTAAAGTTCGATACGTTATGGTACAAGATTTTGATAAATTTTTCTTTGCTTGAGATCCTTGAGTTACAATGAAACCTTGATTGTCAATGTACATATTAGCATTTATATTATTACTATTTATTTTTAATAATAATTTATTTTGCTTTTTAGTAGGTTCTTTCTCGGTTTGTTTTACAATTGAAGATATTAAAAATCTAAAACCCATTACTGGCAAAATAAGTTTCAATTGTTCAAGAAAATATTCCATATCTGAAATATCTGCCTCGTGTAAAGTTGGTAGGGAAGGAGTTGTCCCATTTTCAATCTCTGCTGTTTTTGCATCAATTGCTAATTGAACTAATCTCGATTCTAAGTATTTAATTTGAGTTTTGGTTAATAAATCATCTTTGCTGATAAAGAAAATTAGTTCAATGAAATCTTTCTTTGAATTCTGTAAATGTTGTTTAATTCTCGTTTTAACATTCTCAGCCTCTCCAATATAAATCTTTTCTTGAAATGATTCGGAATCTGAATTACTTTTTAAACAATAAATTCCTGGATTGTTGAATTCTGGTCGGTCTATAACTTGAGAAATCATTGTTCTCGGCGCAAAGAAAGCTTTTCCAACCCAATTTCCAATTTCTGCTATCCTTGGACCATATTCAGTTCCATCCAACATAAAAATCGTTAATTTCTTTCCTCTAGCCATTTTTTGAATTTTTCTTTGAATTATCTCGGTTGTTTTATTGCTGCCAACTTGTATTGTGATTTATACGATTAAAAATCGGAGATTTTTACATCGCAGCAATATTTTTATAGAATGTCTGTCGTTTGTCTTAGTTCAAATTTAAGCATAAATTTTATGAAGTGTTGCCCACAGTATCTTAATCTTTAGAATAAAAGTCCGAAGTTAAGTTGAAATCCATAATTCTTAGCATTTTCAAAATTAAGAGGGTCGTAATAAAAAACATTTGAAAATCCCTTGACAAATCTTGAACTCACAAATAGTCTTTTGTTTAATTTATAGGAAAGTCCTAATGCTCCGCTGAATTCAAAATCTTTTCCAATATTTCTGAATGTTTGCGATTCGCTTTTTTGTTCACTTTTTGTCAGGAAGTTGAAAGACGGACCAATTTCGAATGATAAATTTTCGATTAAATATACTTTAGCTAAAATAGGAATTTGAATATAGTTGAATATGTATTTCCCTTTTTCAGTAGATGATTGAAAAATTGGTCCTGGTCCTAGATATGCAGGTGCAATTAAATATACATCTGTTTTTACTCCTTGAGTTGAATAAAGAATTTCAGGTTGAATTGAAAATTTATCACTAAGTGAAATTTCTGCAAGCAATCCAAAATTTATTCCGGTTTTGCTTTTTTTATAACTATTGTCACTAATATTATTCATATTACTGAAATTAACACCTCCTTTAATTCCGAAATTAAATTTTTTCTGAGCTTGCATAAAAGTAAATGACAAGACAGAAAGTCCGATGAGTATTATTTTTTTCATTTTATAATTATTTTGTAGTCATCATTCGATATTGCGTCCAACCGATTTTGTATTGTGATTTGTACAATTAAAAATCTCCGATTTTTACGTTGAAGCAATATTTTTATTGAATGTCTGTCGTTTGTATTAGTTCAAATTTAAGCATAAATTTTATGTGGTTTTGTTTGTAGTTATTTTACACTCCACTCATAAAAATTAGAGACTTTATTTAATTCAAATCCTGTTTTCGGATATAAATTATTCCCAATCATATTTGATTTTTCAGTTTCCAAAAACATTCCACAAGCATTTGACTTCTCAACAAGTTCTTTCGCTTTATTTATCAATCCTATTGAAATTCCCTTGCTACGATGTTCAGGATTTACAAATAAATCATTTAGAAGCCACAATTTTCTCATTCGAGTTGAAGAGAAAAGCGGATATAATTGAACAAATCCCACTAGTTTATTTTCAGTATTTTCAGCTACAAAAATTTCAGAATCATTATTGTAAATTCTTTCTGCTAAAAAGTTTTTGGCACTTTCAACATCAGTCTCTTTGAGATGGAAAACTCTATATTTATCAAATAACTCAGATAAATAATCTAAGTCTCTATTTTCAGCTTTTCTATAATTCATTTCGTTCTTTTTTAATTATACAACTCGCTAAATCATAACTTACATTTCTGAAATCCCATTAAATTTTATTACCGAGAATATTTAGCGAGTTTATATTCAAATATAATGCATTATTTAATTTAAAAATTGATTGAAGGTTATTTATAGTAATTCCTGATAACCAAAACCAGCTATGACAGATTAATGGCGAACAGCATCTGTACCAATAAAAAATAAAAATTAAACAGATGAAAGAATTTTAGTTAGGCAGATTGTATCTGGAAATCCCCCGAGAATTTATGCTGGCTTTTCTGATGAAGAGTTGTATTTCACACAAATTGGTTTTGGGATAATACCAAAGAAATTAAATGTTAAATACATAAGAGGAGTTTTAAATTCAACACTCATTAATTTTTATCATAAGTATAGATTTTTAGATTTAGAAAAAGAGTTATTTCAGAAAATTTTAATAGCAAATTGTAAATCCTTACCAATTAAAAATGTTCCAAATAATTATGAAAATAATATCATTTCCAAGGTTAATTTAATAATTAATTTAAATAAGGAACTCCAAGAACAATCTCAAAAATCCCAAAGGACAATCCAGAGAAAATTTGAATTGGAAGTATTGCCTAAAAAACTACAAGATTGGTACTTGTTAACTTATCCGGAATTTATAAAAGAACTTGGAAAAAAGAATGTAAAATTATCTTTAGCCCAAGAAGCAGAATGGGAAGATTATTTTTTACAGGAAAGCAAAAAAGCATTGGCACTAAAAACCGATATTGATGCCACAGACAAGGAAATCGACCAAATGGTTTATGAATTGTATGGGTTAACAGTCGAGGAGATTGAGATTGTTGAGAATAGTTAGATTTTAAGTGTGTTAAAATAAAAACACATTTTTTGAAATATAGGATTTCATAGGATAAAACGACGCGCCCTAAAAAAACAAAATTCAAGCTTTATTTGCAGCAGGATTATCTGCGATGATCCTACAAAGCTCCGCTTTGAAAATCAACAAAAGAAAACGCCGCGCCCTAAAAAAATTAAAGCAAGCTTTATTTTTTTAACTTGCTTTGTTTTCAACTTTTTGTTGATTTATGTGTGACCCCGGTAGGATTCAAACCTAAGCCGAGATTCCTTTATTTAATGGGCTTCCCAGACTCCTTTTTATTTTTGTTGACCGATTTGTGAACCTTACGTTTGATTTACTTTGTTTAAATTTGACTTTCTGTCTAAACGTAAAAATACGAAATTTAAATCATTAAATTCGACTAAAACTCATCAAATGCTATGATACTTTTTGTAAATATTCATTCACAACATTTATGTTGATCCCTGAATATTCTGAAAATTCATCTGAAGTTACAAATTGATGGGAATCTTTGCCAAAGTGGGTTCTGATTTCATGTAAAAGTCTGCGCCCAGAGCGTTCACTTCTTCCAGTGAGGCACCGTACGTCTTTTGGGAATATGCAAGTTCTAAATATTTTCATCTGTTCAAATTTTATTTTTTAGCGGTAACAGATGCTGTTCGCCATTTATCATTTTTTAATGTATCAAAATTTGTAATGCTCGTTTCATTTGATACTCTATCTATGCTTTATCTATGCCTTATCTATGGAGTATCTATT
>DAIQBF010000090.1:0-10921 GCA_036781305.1 Lutibacter sp. | reverse complement strand
CAAAGTATAGACATAGAATTGGTAAATGCCGCAATATCAAGAAATGAAAAATTGGTTATTGATTTATTAAAAAACGGAGCAAAACCACCTATTAATTTAGCCAGTAGCATTGCAATAATTGATCTAATGGATTATTTGATAAATGAAGAAGCTACTTGTTTTATGGACTATAATATACTTCTAATGGGTGATTTTAACAAAAACGATTATGACGATGTATTTTATAGCTTGGTTGATTTATACACCGCCGCCAGCACTTCTAAAATGTTACTCCTAATTGATATTTATAATCTTAGTTGACGAATTATAATATTAAGAAATATATTAATTAACGAAATGAAACAAACAAAGATTTGAGTTTAGGAATACTTGGACTAAATGAGGATTTTGTGCAGATGAATGAGGTAATTATTTCTAGTCAAAAACTTCAATATTTCCTTTTAAAGCAGCTCCAACTTGAGATAAATTTAAGGTTGGCAGAATCAATGTAGGCATACCTGATAAAGCTGTTAAACTACTTATGTATGCTCTAACATATGGAAAAATAATAGCTGGCGCATTTGCAATAAAAAGGCTATCCATATAGCTTTTAATATCAGCATCTTCCGGATAAGAAAAAATACTCTCTACCACTAAATTAATGGTGAAATTGCCATCCATATCTTTTATATCAACAGCTAATTGTAGTTTAAATTGATTTAATGATTTAAATATGATTCCCTTTGGATTAAAATTAATATCAATTTTAAAATCAGCAATCTTATTAAAAACAATATGACTTTCTTTAACAGTAAAATTTAGAAATTGTATCGTTGCTTTTTCAGTACTCATTATGCAGCTAAAGCTAAGTTTGCATCAGATTCTATTGATGTAGGTGCAGCTGAATTTAATTCAAATTTACCAACCTGACCAACTGACATTGTGATATATTCAATAGCATCAGTAAAGGAAGGTCCTTCCAATTTAAGAGCAGTAATTTGGCTCCATTCTTGGTCGAATTGTTCTTGAGACATCTTGTCAAGAATTGCTTTAAGTTTATTTGCTAAATCAGATTTCATAATGCTAATATAAGTATTTTTCAGGATATATCACTGAAAACGGACGCAAAAGTACTTCTTTCTTTTCAATAACACAAATTTGTACTCTTTGGTTAATTATCATATACTCCCCTTTGCCTGATTTGAAATGTAATTTCAATATATTTTTATGCATATCAGATGCTCTGATTGACTTAAAGGGGAGTTCTATAATTTAAAAATGTGATTTTAAGATAATTATAAGTATCTTGATTACATGAAAACAACCTATAAAAATATGACTAAACAAATATACAAATCAACAGGAAAGAAAACCTTATTTGACGAGCAATTTTCTGTTGAAAAATTATCTAAGATTGGTAATCCATTAGAAAAAATAAATAATGTAATTGATTTTGAGATGTTTAGATTCTTATTGGAAGAGAAGTTACTCAATACAGTTAAGAAAAATAATGCGGGAGCAAAACCCTTTGATGTGGTTTTAATGTTTAAAATACTGATTTTACAGCGGTATTACGGACTTGGAGACAAGCAAGTTGAGTACCAAATATTGGATAGAGCTAGTTTTAAAAACTTTTTGGGATTAGAAACTGGCGACAAAATTCCAGACGAAAAAACAGTTTGGGCATTTAGAGAAAATCTAACAAAATCAGGTCTTATAGACGATTTGTTTGCACAATTTAAACATTTTTTAGAAGCCAAAGAATTGATATTTAATGAGGGTCAAATGATAGATGCCAGTTTTACTGTTGCTCCGCGTCAACGCAATACTCGAGAGGAAAATGAGAAAATAAAAAACGGAGAGGGAGATGATTTGTGGAACGACAAACCCCATAAAAAAGCACACAAAGATATTGATGCTCGTTGGACAAAGAAAAACAATGAGACTTTTTATGGTTATAAAAACCACGCTAAAGTGGATACAAAAAGCAAATTTATAAACACATTTGTTGTAAGCAGTGCATCAGTCCACGATTCTCAAGCCACCGACGACTTGCTAGACGAAAAAGACGAAGATCAAGAACTGTATGCCGATAGTGCCTACACAGGAGAAAATCAAGAAGAAACCATTGCCAGGCATAAAATGATAAACAAAGTTCATCAAAAGGGATACAGAAACAATCCATTAACCGATGAACAAAAGAAAAGTAACACCGAAAAATCAAGAACACGAGCCAGAGTTGAACACGTTTTTGGATTTATGGAACAAAGTATGAACGGATTAAAATTGAAATCAATAGGAATAGTAAGAGCGACAGGAATAATTGGACTAATCAATTTAACCTACAATTTATTCCGATACGAACAAGTTGTTAGATTAAATATTTTAGCCTAATAAATTAATAGACAAAGGTGTGTAAGTCAGTTTTAGACAATAATATTCAAAATAACATCGTGTGTTTTTTAACCATTTAACTTTTTGCAAAACTGATGAAGGGCTGTTTTGTCGAAAAATCAAAAAAAATCAATTTTTAGAACCCACCTTAAAGTTAAACAAACCCATTCTTTTCATAAATAATAAAATATATGGAAGTATCTTTTCGTCATCTTTCTTTATTTTATTACTTTTTAACATAACATCCATTGATTGCATTAATTCCATTTGATGTTTTACATTGCCAACCAAATCAAAGCAATTATCAGTTAAATCTAGCAGGCATTTAGCAACTACAAAGTCTTTTTTATAAACATTATAGCTATTCACACCCCAAGCAATAGCCCAATCCATATTTGTGTCCCAAAAATAATAACCAATACCTAGCCAAGCACCAGAACGCTTACATTCAAAAGGCCCTTCCATTTCAATATGATCTATATTGTCTTTATCTTCTAATGTTTGATATGCTTCAACTATCATCCTTAACTGAACTTTGCAATTAAAAGATCAAAATTGATAGTCCTTGAAATTTCGTTATGTGGCACTAATAAATATTTCCAAGGTTTTCCACCGTTTTGTGATGTAAATTCTGTTGCGTATTTACAATATTTTATTGCGGCGGCTTTTTTAGCTAAAACATCAGGATCCATCATATTTGCTGATGATTTTGGTTCTACCATATAGATTGTATCTGCTGTTTCTATAATAAAATCAGGTTCATATCTTTTAGAATTATTATCCCAATAAATGCGGAATTGATTGACTGCCGGGCGTAGCCATTTTAAAATTTTCTTGTCATTTTCTAATACGAAAGCTAAATCTTGTTCCGTTTTGCTGTCGAATTTATATTCAAAATGACAGGCTTTTTCAAAACCTCTGAAGACATATTTTGGAACGGAAATAGTTGGAATGACCACTTCCCTATAATCTTTGTATCCTGAATTAACCAATGCGGAAAAATTCCATTGTTCAATTTTAGTAAAAGGATATACTCTAGGGGCAACATATTCCGGTGTTGATAAAATGAAATTATCTTTCATTTGCAAATAGATTTTATTTGCTATTGTTGACTTGAATTGGAATATTGCTTGTGAAATATTATCCTCTTTGTCAATATTATCTTTTATAGAATTAAAGGCTTGAGTTGCTAAATGATACAATAAATCTGCATTGTCATCATAATCAACATCCGAAAAATCAATTAATTCGCTTATAATATTTTTTATCGGATTGCCATAAGAACCACTTGATTTTGCTTTTAGTGTTTCAACTGATTTATCCAATAAACCCATTCGGATAATCTCTTGTTCCAGTGCCTGGTAATTAAAATCGGAAGTGTCTAAATCAAAATGATTGAAAGTAGCTGTAACATCTCCCAATACTAAATCCATTCTAGGAATTTCAATAATATTTTCTTTGTATGAAGCCACAATTTTTTCATAAGTTTCTTCTGCTTCTTTAATAATATCTACAGCAAAAATATTTTGTTGGCCTTCACTTAATTTCTTTTCAATCTGGCGAATTACCTTTCTTTTAACTTCTTCTTTATTTAAATCTTCAACTCTTCTAACTTCCGGCAATGTATTAAAATCGGGTAAAGCATTTATAATCGCCTTTTTAGCATCAAGCGTATTTTGTGCTTTTTGTTGAATTTCCTTATTTTCAATTTTATTAACTTCAACCTGCTCGTTTTCCAGTTTTTGTTCTATAACTGGTTTTGATGTGACTACTTCCGTTTTTATTCTTAAATCATCTTCGGGAATTTCAATGAAACTCATTTTATTCAGCACCGAATTAGGGTCTTTTGCAGCAGCTAAAACGGCTTCAAAATTATCGTGAGCAATAACAGTAAGTTTGTCTATTTTATCCACTCCAGTCCTTTTCCCATCATAAGGCAATCGAAGACCACGACCAATAGTTTGTTCAATTAAAATAGCAGCATTGGCCGCACGAAGCGGAACGATTGTGTAAAGATTGGTGACATCCCAACCTTCTTTTAGCATATTTACGTGAATAACAATTTCTATTTCATTGACTGGACTTTCTAATGATAAGAATTGTCTTTCTATTTCTTCTTCTTTTTTTGTGGAGCTGTCAATTTGTAACGCTTTACCTATATATTCTCCTTCGTAAAACTCACTGGAATTAATTAAATCATAAACTTCCTTTGCGTGACTAATATCTCTACAAACTACTAAAATAAAAGGTTTTACTAATTTAACATCGTTATTTTTGGAATAGATTTCCAATTCTGTTTTTGTATCTTGGTGAACACTAATTGCATCTTCCAATTTAATAATCTCCACTTCCTTATCTGATAAATCACCACGTTTGAAATTCTTTCTTGTTGCGATTGCAGGGTTTTTAACATACTTTCCTTCTGCTAATGCTTTTGCCAATGAATATTCATACACTACATTTTTGAATTGTTCTCCTTTTTCGTCAAATGGCGTTGCCGTTAATTCTAAACCTAAAACTGGTTTTAATTCATTGATGGCATTTTTAGAAGCATCGGCGTGATAACGATGTGCTTCGTCCATTAAAATAACCAAATCTTGAATGCCTGAAAGGTATTCCCAATAAGATTGGCCTAAATATTCTGATAATCTTTTGATTTTTGGCGCTAAAGAAATACCTCCTTTTTTTTGGCCTTTGCTGTCTGAGTTGAATTTTGAAATGTTGAAAATATTTATTCTTATTTCTCCTTCTTTAAAAAGGTTTCCTTGTTGGTTGTAATTATCACCTGTAATAATTACAGGTCTGTTATGCACAAATTCTGAAATACCATTAAACACGTATTTATGATAGCCTGGATTACCAAAATCTTCAATTAACTTATCGTAAATTGTTAAGTTAGGCGCTAAAACAAAAAAGTTTTTGATGCCTTTCTCTAAATATAAATAGGCGATGCAAGCCCCCATTAAACGTGTTTTTCCAACACCTGTTGCTATTGAAAATGCAACTGAAGGAAAATCTCTTTGAAAGTTGGTACAAGTGGTAAAACCGTGTTGCACTTTGTCTAATTCGCCTTTAAGAAATTCTAAAGCTTCTTCTTCATTATCAGGAACTTTATTTAAAGTTAAGTCATCCGATAATTTTGCGACAATATCTAAAGCTTCTTGAAGCGGTTCACGAAGCGAGAGGCGTAATTTTATGTTATTGGCAATTGTATTCATAGCTGTTTTTTTTAAAATAATGAAGTTTGGTCTTGCTCTTTTTTGGTATCTCTAATAGCTTGCACACTTACGGTTTCTATATGCTCCTCAATAGTATCAATTTCTGCTTCAATAGGCATATTTATAATATTTAAACTATAATCGTCTATACCAAACTCGCAACGGTCTAGTAGCATTTGTGGTATTTTTTTTAGCGTGATGTTTGGGTATTTACTTTTGCATTCTTTTTGAAAAGCTTTGCAACAAATTAAGATACTTTCGCCTTCTTGCATATCATCGTGAATGCTGTCTAAAGTTTCTACTGTTAGGAATTGCGTAGTTGTAAAAATAAAATCATTTTCTGATGAGTTGCCTTGTTTCCAAAATTTATCTTCATTAGGCAAATAGGCAAAGCCTTCTTGTTTTGCCATTGCTGCTGCCAACATATCAGGATTATATTCTGCGCTGATTACCCAATTTCCAAATTTATCTTTTTTGAGTAAACTTGGTGCTAAAGTGTAAAATTTAAAACCGCCGCCGCCTTTCCAATTTACTTCTTCTGAAATTCCTATTCCATCTGTGTTATCAATAACTTTTTTTAAACGAGGTACACAATGAATTGTAGCTTGTTCTCCTAATTCAACACCAACCCATCTTCTATTCATTTTATGTGCTACTGCTGATGTTGTTCCTGAGCCTAAAAAGCTATCTAACACAATATCATTTTCATCTGTAGTTAGCAGAAGAATTTTTTTTATTAGTTTTTCTGGTTTTGGTGTTGCAAACCATTCTTCTTTTGAAAAATTCGGAAACAACTTCTTTTGTTCATATTTTGCTTGCCTATTATGTCCTGTCTCTTCTAAATCATTCCATAATGTAGAAGGCGGTAATCCTTTACTATCACAAGCGTAAGTTCTTCTTTTTATATTTGTAAAATCTTTATTGAAATAGATTTCACCTTTTTTCATTTTTTCAAACAAAGTGTCTTTACTCCATCTCCAACCATTTTTTGGAGCAGAAATTTTAGTACCAATTGGAGTTGCAATGTCAAAAACTAAATTTTCACGATAAGCAGGCGATGAAATTGGGTTTCCATCAAACCAAGGACCTCGTGGGTCGTTGTTTGGATTTTTAAAATGTTTAGCTTGTGCTTCTTTAGCCATTAGTTTTTTTGATAACCACCCCGAAGTTTTGCTATAAACTAAAATAGTATTGTGATCAATTGAAAATTGTTTAGCATCATTATTAGAATTATCACTTGATTTCCAAACTATCCCTTGTATAAAGTTATTTCTACCAAAAATCTCATCACACATAACTTTACAATAATGAACTTCATTATCATCTAATGTTATCCAAATTGTTCCATCATCAGTTAATAGGTTTTTTAATATTTTTAACCTTTGACTAATCAAATTTAACCAAATTGAATGTTCTATACCATCATCATAATGTTCAAAAGCATTACCCGTATTATAAGGTGGGTCAATATAAATGCACTTTACTTTACCAGCAAAGTCTTGTTCTAAGGCTTTTAATGCTAAAAGGTTGTCACCGTGAATGAGGATGTTTTCTGTATTTTGGTCTCCATAACTGTATTCTGGATTTTCTATAAGAATACGAGGTTCTAATTTAGGTTCGTTGCCTTTACCAATCCAGGTTAATTCAAGTTTTTGGAGGTTTTTTTTGGACATAAATTATTTTGTTTCTTTATTGCTGATTTTAATAACTTCTATTTTTAATGTTATAACAGAAAAACATTGTAAAGCATTATTTATCAATGATTTGTTGTTTTCTATTTTAATTTTCTTTGTTGTTTCTATTTTTTTTAGCCATTACTTTTAATAATCAGTTTAGAATGTGATAAAAGCATATAAACAAAGGATTTAACTATTTTTATTATTCCATTTAATATTCATTTAATTTTTTTTAGCCAACTTATATGTCTTGGTTTTTTTTAACCCCTCACTCTCAATAATACCCTCTTTTTCCATTTTAGTTAAACATTTTCTAATGTCTTCAATGGGCAAATCTGCTAACCTTTTTTGAATATCAGCACTTTTGCTCAAAGGATATAATTTTAAATCTTCTTCAATCAAGGCTTTCAATCTATGGGGTTCGATAATTAACAAAGTAGGTTTTATATTGATTTTAGCATTACTAATCAATTTAGGATTAATAAGATATTCTGTTCCTTTTTTAATTCCCCTTGTAATTAAAATGGCTTTGTCCACTAATTTGGCAACATAAGAACGAAGCCTATCTTCATCAGTTAATTGCAGTTCCTTTGTTAAAGTAGTTGTCAGTATTTTTTTATGGCGAGCCACAATTCCTAATACAATATATTCTTTTTGTGATAGCTGGTAGTTTTTTGAAATAAAATCAATTATTAATACCGCTTCATCGTCTAATATTTTAGAATATTGGGTTACGGTGGTTGTATTAAAATCGGAATAAATAACCGGAAATTGTTTGGAGTCTCTACTTGCAATTTCATATATAAGGTCATAGCCACTGCCTTCTCCTTCCATCAATTTTAAGTCGTGCAAAACTCTTATTAAATGCGGGTTTCTTCTACTGGTAGTATGAAGAATATTATCCTTTGTTATCCCTAAAGGCAATCCCCCAGGATTTGAAATTTCTAAATGATCTGAGTATATTTTAATAAATATATCTCCTGAAATAGAATAACTTTTATGCACAATTGCATTGATTAGTAACTCTCTAACGAGTCGTTCATCATAATGCCTGATTTTGTTTCTGAATAATCCTTGCGGAAATTCATCAAAATAAGTTAATTCAACTGTTTTTTTCTCAATATCTAATAGAAGTTCTTTTGGATTTTGAGTATAGTCATTCCAATCTTCTTTTCTAATTTTTTTTTCTAAATCATCATAAACAATATATTGAACTGTTAAAGGATAAACAATTCTACTTCTTTGAACCGCCGTACCTAACCACAAAACACCTAGATTGGTCAAAACTCCATTTAGAATAAGGTTATAATGCTCCGAAATTTCAATATTTGACATTTCTTTGACAAATAATTTAACTCTATCTGATTTTCTAATTTCGTCGGCAAACCAATCTATATTCTCTTTAGGCACTTGATTTATGGAAACGTTTCTAGGTTGTGTTTCCCATTGAAAAGCGTCTTTTTCGCTCGCTAATCTAATCACATCCTCTCCTCTTACCGGTTGGCATTGATCCCCTACCCGAATATAGATTTTACCCTCTGATGTTGTCGCTAATGATTTTAAAGTAGGCTGTATCGTTAGGCTAAAATATTCACTTCCGTTTGGATGTTTTTCAACCTCATTTAAAAACAAAGAAACATTAAAGCACATTGTTCTTAATCTTGTAATTGTTTTATTAACTATTTCAGTAGAAATATTTTGATTTAATGGAGGTGCCTTATCTTTATCCTCTATACCAATAAATAATTTACCTCCCTGTGTATTTGCCAAACACACACAGGTAACTGCAAGTTCTTTAAAGCCAGCATCACCTGAAGTTACTTTTTTTAAGCTTTTATATTCAGTAATGGTGTTTTCGGATTGCATTATATCATTTGCCATTTAATCGTAAATAATTCTTTTTGCTCAATTTTTTGGTTCAATCTTTTTTCAATATTTGATAATAAGGTTTCTTTTTTCTCATCTATTTCATCCTGAGCAGAAAACAACGTTTGTCTTTTTTCACTACGTTTTTTTTCCATCTCTTTAATTTGTCTTTGTGATTTTACCTTAGCTTCTAAATTAAGCATTTTTTTAGCCTCAGCTTTGCGTAACTTAATTTCTGCATCAAGGTCCCTTATTTCTTTTTCCAAGCTAATTTTCATATCATCAGCCCACTGGTCTAATTTATCCATTTCAAAATCAAAGAAATCTCTGTTTCTATTGGCATTTTCAGAAATAATTTCTTGCCTTTCCCTATAAATTAAATCTTTGAATATTGTTGAAGCTTCATTCGTTAATTCTGTAATGTTATATTCTGTCGCATTTAAAGAGAAAAAACGTTGTGCTATTTCAGCCGGGATGGATTCTCCTTCATCAGAATAACAAGCTATTAAAACATAATCCTCTTCTTCAAAAGAGTTAACGGATAGGTGTTGCAGTTGAAGCCAACCCGATTTCCCTATATAATTTTCTAAGACCGTTACTTTTGTTGGTGTTCCTGTATAGTTGAAAATAACTTCTTTGGTTGGTGTTTCGCTTATTTTACAAGAATTTAAGATGCGTTGTGCCAATTTATGGCCAATTCTATAAATATTTGTGTCGTCGGGAATAAAAATATCTGATTTTCTTTGTCCTTCTTTGGGCTTCAAAATCATATAAGGTCCATTATGGATATTTTCGCCAGGAAAAGGATTTTTTATTAACTTGAAAGAATAATCATCGTTGAAAGTTGCAAAATCATTTAAAAAGTATTGTGTCGTTTTCCATAGTTTATCTTCAAAACTACTTAAATGTTGTTTTGTTTCAAGCAAGTTACTTTTTAGCTTTTCTTTTACTTCTTCATCAAAATGTTCTAATAAAGTAGTTCTTACTGTTTGAATTTTTTCTGATATTTCAGGCCTTAACTCTTCTTGTAAATTGTCAAATGCTGTTTTTATTTCATCAATAGTGCGACAGTCATTATAAATTTGCGCAATTCTTTTTTCAAAATCTACCCCATTCCCAATTGAACCCAATACTTCATCACTCGAACCGAAAACTCCATCAAACAGTTGAAATTTTTGGTCTAATAATTCATAAACTCTTTTGTCTGCGGCATTTTTAATATTTAAAAAATTTACAACTACCACATCGTGTTTTTGACCATAACGATGACAACGACCTATTCTTTGTTCAATGCGTTGTGGATTCCAAGGTAAATCAAAATTTACTATTAACGAGCAAAATTGTAAATTGATACCTTCCGCAGCAGCTTCAGTTGCAATCATAATAGTTGCATCTTCTCTAAAATAATCAACTAAAGATGCTCTTTTATCGGCTGTTGGAGAACCTGTAATTTTATCAGTTCCTTTATGTTCAAGCAACCAATCTTTATAAATTTGTTTAGATTTAGGATCTGTGTTAGTGCCGTTAAATTGTACTACTTTGTCTTTATAACCTCTTGCCTCCAGAAGATTGTATAAAAACTCTTGTGTTCTTCGGCTTTCAGTAAATATTAATGCTTTTTGATTGGCACCTAATTTTTGTAATTCTTCAAACGCTTTTTCCAAGGCAGTAAATAAGCGCTCGGCTTTTGAATTTTTTCTAATTTTTTGAGCTAAATCACGGTATTTTATTAAATCCGTTATTTCTTCATTAATAGCTTCAATATCTTCTGGCGTGTATTCAATTTCG
>DAIQBF010000089.1:0-11184 GCA_036781305.1 Lutibacter sp. | reverse complement strand
CGTTGATGAAGCCGATTTCTATGAAGCCATTGCAAGTTTTAAAGGTGCCAGCAAGCGTATGGAAAAAATTGCAGAAAGTGAATCGACAGTTGTTTTTAAAGATTTTGCGCACTCACCAAGCAAAGTTGAAGCCACAACAAATGCAGTAAAAAACCAATATGTCAATAAAAAATTGTTGGCTTGTTTGGAATTGCACACTTACAGCAGTTTAAATGCCGAATTTTTAAAAGAATATAAAGGAACTTTAAAAAGTGCCGATAAAGCTGTCGTTTTTTATTCTCCACATGCCGTTGAAATAAAACGTCTCGAAAAAATCACCGAACAACAAATTAAAGCCGCGTTTGAGCGCGATGATTTGATTGTTTATACAAATCCATCTGAATTTAGGGAATTTTTATTCAACCAAAATTTTAAAAATACCGTTGTTTTGTTAATGAGTTCAGGTGATTACGGCGGGTTGGATTTTAATCAATTTAAAGTGTTTATTTAGTTTTTACTCCAAAAGAATGGGGTGAATAAAATTAACACCGTAAACAATTCCAATCTTCCGATTAGCATTAGAAATGAGCAAATCCATTTTGCGCCTATTGATAAATGTGCATAATTATCGACTGGGCCTAAAGCACCAAAAGCCGGACCAATATTTCCCAATGAAGAGGCAGTTGCGCCTATTGCTGTCACAAAATCCAATCCGAAAAAAGTTAATGTTATGGAGCTTACTATAAAAATTAACATATACAATACAAAAAAAGGCAGGATATTGTAAATAATATTTTTAGGAACTCCCACACCGCTATATCTAACCGGGATAATGGCGTTTGGATGCAATAATTTTTTAAATTCAAAAAAGGTGTTTTTAATCATAATGATATGACGAACAATTTTAATGCCACCTGCAGTTGAACCTGCAGAACCTCCAATAAAAAACAGGGAAAATATCAGCATAGTTGCCAAGGAGTTCCACATCGTATAATCTGCCGTCACAAAACCGGTTGTTGTTAATACCGATGTTACTTGAAAAGCAGCATGCCTAAAAGCACTTTCGGTTTCCCCCCAAGGTTTTGGATGATTTATGGAAGTTGCCAAATTAGGGTCTTGAAAGTTTACGATGATAATAGCGATTACAATAGTTAAAGCAATTGTTCCAAATAAGTAATATTTAAATTCTTCATTGTTAAAAACCCTGCTAAATTTTCCTTTTAACGCAAAATAGGACAACACAAAATTGGCACCCGCAATAAACATAAACAGGGTTATAATGTATTGTATGATTGGATAGCCGTTCCAATAGGCGACACTTGTGTTTTTTGTTGAAAATCCGCCTGTGCTCATAGTTGCCATCGCATGGTTAATGGCATCAAACCAGTTCATCCCGGCAATTTTAAGCAAAAAGAATTCTCCAATGGTTAATGAAAAATAAATGATCCAAAGTCTTTTTGCCGTTTCGGTGATTCTTGGGTGCAATTTATCTGTTGATGGTCCCGGCGCTTCCGCCATAAAAAGCTGCATGCCCCCAATTCCCAACATAGGTAAAATAGCTACGGTTAAAACAATAATTCCCATACCGCCAATCCAATGTGTGGCACTCCGCCAAAATAAGATGCCTTTTGGCATTGCTTCAATATCAGTTAAAACAGAAGCGCCAGTAGTGGAATATCCAGAAATAGTTTCAAAAAAGGCATTGGTATAAATGGGTATGGTATTGGTAAAAACATAAGGTAATGTTCCTGTAAGACTTAGCATTAACCACCCTAAAGTAACAATGAGGTACCCTTCTTTTTTGCCGAGGATTTTTTTTGCGTCTCTGTTGAAAAACCAAAGTAAAAAGCCAATGGCAATAGTGGTAATTCCAGCATAAAATATTCCCCATTTTTCAAATTCACCATAATAAATGCTAAAAGGAACCGCAAATAACATAAATAACCCGTTTAGCATAGAGGTTAACCCTAAAAAGCTGATTATTATTTGAATGTTGAGATTTTTCATTGTTAGTTGAAGAGTTTTTCAACTTTATTGATGGCTTCCGGCAAGCAAAATACAACAGCCTTATCACCGGGTAAAATTTGAAAATCACCAAAAGTCATAAGTGCAACGCCATCTCTGATGACACCACCAAAAACAGCTTTTTTAGTAAGATTTATATCCCTAATTAAATTTCTTGTAACCAAAGAATTTTCTTTTACCCTAAACTCCAAAACTTCGGCATCAACATTATGAAGGTTTGCGAGTTTTAACACTTCACCTTTGCGGACATATTTTAAAATGGCGTTTGCAGCCAATAATTTTTTATTGATTAAAGTGTCAATTCCTATGGTTTGGGAAATGTTGATGTAATCCATATTTTCAACCAAAGCGATTGTTTTTTTAACGCCTTTGGATTTTGCAATAAGGCACGACATAATATTTGTTTCAGAATTGCCTGTTACAGCCACAAAAGCGTCCATTTCTGCTATGTTTTCTTCATCCAGTAACTCAACAATTCTTCCATCTCCCCAAATAATTAATGTATTTGGCAGTTTTTCTGCAACTTCTTTAGCTCTTTCTTTTTCTATTTCAATCAATTTGACATTAAATTTGTTGTCGCATAAATTTCTGGCAGCTTTAACCCCAATTTTACCGGCACCTAAAATCATCACGTCTTTTACCTCAAAGGGCATTTTTCCCATTAATTTATAGAGTTTTTTTAGGCTTTCTTTTGGTGCAGAGAAATAAATTTGATCCTTGGCATGATAAACAGTGTTGCCTCTGGGAATTATAGTTTCACTGCTGTTTTCAGGTTTAATGGCAATGCTAATAAATTCAATATCAGCAAAGCGTTCTCGAACTTCTTGAATCGTTAAATTTATTAATGGAGAATTATAATCTAAAGTGCTCCCTAAAATATTTAACGCGCCATTTTCAAATTCAATGGTGTCGTTAAATGCCGATTGATTTAATAACATTTTTATCTCATCGGCCGCCAATTCCCCAGGAGAAATCATACTGTCAATGCCCAATTCGGCAAAGTCAATTTCAGAGTTTATAGTGAATTCATGGCTTGAAACTCGCGCAATCGTTTTTTTTGCGCCCAGTTTTTTTGCCAAAACGGCTAAGGTAAAATTTGTGTTTTGTGATTCTGTTACCGCTAAAAAAATATCGGCCTTGTCAATGTGAATTTCTTTTAAAAGCTTAATGGAGGTGGCATCCCCTTTTTTGGTGATCACATCAATATGGTTGCTGGCATACTCAAGTTTTTCAACATTTAGATCTACTAAATAAATATCTTGAGCCTCATAAGACAGCAATTTTGCCAAATGGAAACCAACATCTCCCGCACCTGCAATAATAATTTTCATTTACAGAATATTTTTACAAAGATATAATCTTATATTTGATAAAAAAATTGTTATGAATTACGAAAATAAATCGGTTTCTATAAAGTCATGGGCTGAAGATGACAGACCAAGAGAGAAGCTTGTATTAAAGGGAAAATCGGCATTGTCTGATGCTGAATTAATTGCAATTTTAATTGGTTCGGGGAGCAGAAATGAAAGCGCAGTTGACCTGTCTAAAAGAATTTTAGCTTCCATCGACAATAATTTAAGCAAACTTGGAAAATTATCGGTTTCCGATTTGCAAAAATTTAAAGGAATAGGAGACGCCAAAGCAATTTCCATTATTACAGCATTGGAACTTGGACGCAGAAGAAGACTTGAAGAAGCCTTGGAATTGCCCCAAATTACCGGAAGTAAGGCAATATTTGACATTATGCAACCATTGATTGGAGAACTGCATCACGAAGAATTTTGGATCGTTTATTTAAACAATTCCAACAAGGTTTTGCACAAAGAACAATTGAGCAAAGGCGGATTAACAGGAACTTTGGTTGATGTTAGGCTGGTGTTTAAAAAAGGGATTGAATTGTTTTCAACCGCGATCATTTTATGCCACAACCATCCTTCGGGTAAATTGCAACCCAGCCAAGCCGATAAATCAATCACCAGCAAATTAAAACTCGCCGGAGAAACATTGGACATAAAAGTGCTGGACCACATAATTATAACTGAAAATGCGTATTTTAGCTTTGCCGATGAAAATTTGTTGTAAGTGGGAAGTCGGAAGTGGGAAGTGGGAAGTTCAAGTCGGAAGTTTTTTAAATTTCAAAATTTACAGCCGAAGGCAAAGAGACTGACATAAATAAAGAAATTCACGATTAAACAAATACGCAATTACACAAAATACACAATAAATGCTGCTCATTTATACACATAAAATTACGCCAAGGCTCAACTATATCTTTAAACATTTTTTTCATAGAATACTTAACATTCCAATTACTTTTACAACTAAAGTTGATGAATTTGTTGCACATAATGGTCCAAAAATAACTTATTCAAAAGCGCCTTTGGGTGCCGAGTTTTTTATTCGAAGCCACAATTTGCTTTTTGAACAAGGCATTAATGATATTGATATCAAGATTTATACCTGGGATGATATTCCTTGTTTTTTCCCTGCGGGGGAATCCTCAACCATTCCTTATGATATTTTTGCGGCAAGTTTTTATTTAATTAGTAGGTATGAGGAGTATTTGCCACATGTGAGAGATGTGCATGAACGATTTAACGCAGGCGAAAGTTTGGCCTATAAAAATGGATTTCTGGAAAAACCCGTGATTGATATTTGGGCTTTCAAGTTTTTAAAACTGTTGAAAATAAAATTTCCAAAATATGATTACCCCAAAAGAGAATTCAATCTGATTTCAACAATTGACGTTAATGTAGCTTATATTTATAAGCACAAAGGATTTGTGAGAACCCTTGGGGGCGCATTAAAAGATTTGTTGAATTTAAAATTCATAGATCTAAGGAACAGGATGTTAACCATTTTAAATTTTAGAAAAGATCCTTATGATACTTTTTCAAGCCTATTGAGAATTAAGGAAGAAAACAAGGTTGATACGAGATTTTTCTTTTTAATTGGCGATTATACCACTTATGATAAAAATATTTCTTCCTCAAATATCTACTTTAAATCTTTAATAAAATCGGTTGCCGATTATGCAAAAGTTGGTTTGCACCCTTCTTATTTTACTTTTAAAAAAGTCGGAAAGTTAAAAAAAGAAAAATTAAGGTTGGAATATATAATAAACAGACCCGTGACAAGTTCACGTCAGCATTATTTGCGTTTAAGTATGCCGGATACGTATCAAAATTTAATAGATTTGGATTTGAAGGAAGATTACACAATGGGCTATGAAAAATCTGTTGGTTTTAGGGCCAGCACTTGTACGCCATTTTATTTTTACGATATAGATTTTGAGATTCAAACACCCTTAAAAATATTTTCATTTGCATTAATGGATGTTACTTTAAAGGAACATATGCAACTTTCCAATAAGGAGTGCATAACCAAGATTTTAGCATTAAAAAATGAGGTGCAAAAAGTAAATGGAACATTTATTTCTGTTTTTCATAATGAATCTTTAAGTGAAAATGAGTATTGGTATGGGTGGACCGATATTTATAAATCAACGGTGATTCAATAAGCAGCCCGATTCTTTGAAGTTGATTCAGCTGTTAAAAACGTTCAAATCTGTAAAATACAAGTTTGATATTTTGTGATTTAAACGCAATTTAATTACATTGTTCAAAATAAAACAGATGAAACAAGCATCACAGATTTTGATACACAAGGGAATGATTAATGGTGAATAGCAGTTGTTACCGCTAAAAAATAAAATTTAAATAAATAAAACGAGCATCACAAATTTTGATACACAAGGGAATGATTAATAGCGAACAGCAGCTGTTACCGCTAAAAAATAAAATTTAAATAAATGAAACACATTAAACACATATTTTTCGATTTAGACCATACGCTTTGGGATTTTGAAACCAATTCTGATATCGCTTTTGAAACTGTTTTTAAAAAACATCAAGTAAAGGCCGACCTTCAAAAGTTTTTGAATTATTACAGGGGAATTAATGAACATTATTGGAAATTATACCGTGAAGAAAAAGTAACCAAGGAAGAACTTAGATTGGGCAGGCTAAAAGATACTTTTGTAAAAATAAAGGAAGATTTTGACCTCCAGCTTTTAGAGAATTTAGCTGTCGATTATATCGAGGTTTTGCCTCACAATAACCAACTTTTTGAAGGAACCCATGAAATTTTGGAACATTTGTATCTGAATTACAAACTCCATATTATTACAAACGGGTTTAATGAAGTTCAGTATAAAAAGATTAAAAACTCAGGACTAACTAAATATTTTGATAAAATAATCACTTCCGAAGAAGCTGGCGTAAAAAAGCCAAATCCCATTATTTTTGAATATGCTTTGGAGATGACAAAAGCGTCTTCCACGGAATCTATTATGATTGGTGATAACTGGGAAGCAGATATTATGGGTGCCAAAGATGCTGGGTTCGATGTTATTTTCTGCAATTTTAACGTTCAGCCTGTTTCAGAAAATATTAAATCGGTCTCCAATTTAATGGAAATAAAACGCTATTTGTAAACGCCAGTATAGTTTGCAAAGCATATCATTATTTATGAAAATCACAAAATTTACAGCAGCCGTATTGGTCTTTTTATTTTTTCAGGGCTGCACAAAAGAAGTGGATTTTAACCAATTGGACGATGCCAATATCCACACCACATTTATTTCAACCCTGGTCTATTTAAATTTAACCGCTCCAGATTTTCTAAATGTTATCAACCAAGAAATAGGCGTAACCAGTGATTTTATTGAAGCTCCGATTACTGATGACTCCAGGCCTTATTTGGAAAAAGTGGAAATTACACTAATAACCGAAAACACTTTCGACAGAAATTTCAAGCTTAGCGTTATTTTTTATGATGCATTTGGTGCGCCAATTTATGTTTTGCAGCCTATTATTAACGTGCCTAAAAACTCCCCTAAATTAACTACAATTGTTGAAATTCCTATAGAAGACATTCCTGTAATTTACAATACAAAATATTTTGGCATAACTATTTTGCTTTCACCTAGTGCTGATGGCAGTATAATTTCTGTAAATGACACTTCAACATTGGGTTTAAAATCATCGGCAAAATTATTTTTTAACTATCGCAAAATATGAGAAAAATTCATGTATTTATTTTTCTTGTTTATGCGCTAGGTTACACTCAAAACAAACAGGTTTTATTTGATTTTGCGGGCTTGCCCCAAACATTGCTTTTAAATCCGGGAGCTGAGGTTCATCAGAAATTTCATTTTGGAATGCCATTGTTTTCACAATTAAGTGTGCAGGGCGGGTTTACCGGATTTTCAACTTACGATATTTTTGCCGATAACGGAATTGATATCAACGATAAAATTAGAGCGGCTGTCAGCAATTATGGAACGGCTGAATTTGCAGCATTTAATCAGCAATTAGAAGTTTTAAATGGCGGATTCAGATTGCCAAATAACGATTATTTAAGTTTTGGGTATTATCAGGAATTTGATTTTTTAGCTAAAATTCCGAGGGATTTGGTCGATTTGTTTTATGAAGGAAATACAGTTATTGACAGGCGATATGCAATCAATAAATTGGCTGCACGAGCCGAATTATTGGGAGTGATTCATGTGGGTTTGTCTAAAAAAATTAATGAAAATTGGAATGTTGGCGCACGCGCAAAAATATATTCAAGCGTTTTTAATGCAAGTTCAAAATCTAATTCTGGCTCTTTTTTTACAGAAGATGGAACCCAAAATATTTATAAACAGCATTTGGACAACATCAATTTTTTGATGCAAACTTCAGGAATATTTTTTGAAAACGATAAAGAATTTAATGCTTCCTATGTGAAAAGCAAAATGCTTTTTGGCGGAAATCTGGGTTTGGGAATTGATGTGGGGTTTACGCATCATATAAAAAAGCAATGGGAAATTACCGGAAGCATACTAGATCTTGGTTTTGTAAATAACACGAAAAATGTAAGGACTTATAGTTTAAAAGGCGATTATGAATTGGAAGGCATTCAATTAAATTTTGATCCTGATAATCCGGAAGATTATTGGAGCAATTTAGACGAGGAGTTCGATAAAAGCATTGTTTTAGATACTTTATACCAGAGCTACATTTCTTTTCGCCCGGTTAAATTAAATGGTGCAATCAGTTATTCTTTTGGCCAGAAGGTTGATGATTGCAGATTCTTAATAGATCGGGAATCTTATTTAAATAAAATCGGCTTTCAATGGTTTTCAACAGTTGGCGCCGTACATTCTTATATGGCGGCAACTTTGTTTTATGAGCGAAGGGTAAACAAGTATTTGCAAACAAAAATTACCTATACGGCCGATCCCTATTCATTTACCAATCTTGGTTTGGGTTTGTCAACCCAAATTGGCATATTTAATGCGTATTTTACTGCTGATAATTTATTGGGTTTGAATAATATTTACGATGCAAAAAGTGCGAGTTTTCAGCTGGGCCTTAATTTTATTTTTGAGAATAAAAATTAGTACATTTACACAAATCATAAAAAAACATGTTGACAGCATTAAAATTTATACAATTATGAACAAATCATTCTCAATCAGTTTATTTTTAATATTCAGTTTTTCTATACTGTTTGCACAAAATGACATCAATTCCTATAAATATATTTTGGTTCCGAAGCAATTCGAATTCCAGAGATCAGCCGACCAGTATCAGCTTAATTCATTGACGAAATTTTTATTTGAACGTGCTGGTTTTACCGTATTGTTTATAGATGAAAACTTTCCAGCCGATTTGGCGAGCAATTCTTGTTTGGGTTTAAAAGCCAAGATTAATAATGAATCGGGTATGTTTAGCACAAAAATGAATATAGAATTGTTGAACTGTTACAATCAAACAATCTTTTCTACCAAAGAAGGTCGGTCAAAAGAGAAGGATTATAAAACGGCCTATCATGAAGCCCTAAGAATGGCTTTTGAAGATATTGAAAATTTAAAGTATGCGTATGACGGAAGTGCAGCTGCCAATGTAAAAATTAATGCAGAAAATAAAACTGAGGAATTAACAGGGAAGGAAATTATTCCTGTTGTTAAGGTAAAGGAAGCTCCTGAAGTTCCAAAGATTAAGGAAACTCCTCCAATGGCAATATTCAAAAAAATTGATGAAAGAGAAGCCAATAAGGAAAAAGCAGAAACCGTGAAATCGTTTGTAGTTCCGGTAAAAAATTCTATTGAAGGCAAATATTTTGTCGACAAATGGGGGGAATGCAACATTTCAGCCAAAGAAGGCTATTATTCCTTTGTTGGCGGCGATGAAAAATTTGAGTTTGCAGTTATCTACAAAACATCCATGCCCAATTTATTCATTATAAAATGGGCGGCGTTTAAACAACCTCGATTGCTTGAATTGGACTTACAAGGCAATTTGAAAGTGGAAGATGAAAATGGCGAAAAAATTTATAAAAGAATCCTGTAACATAGTTAATTCACAAATATAATTTTGATTTAGGGAACGATTAACACAATCTAAAAATAACTAAAATTGATCTTAAAGAAAGCGTGGATTCCAAAACCCCGCGCTTTCTAATGAAATATTTTAGACTTTATATGATAGCCCAACATTCTTTAAATAGCGTATATCCAAATTTAATCGTTTAGCATTTGCCACAGCGTATCTTTTAACTCCATCAGGCCTTGTTGTGCAATCGATGAAATAAAGAGCGTTTTAATTCCTTTAGGCAATTCCTTGATAATTTCTGATTTTAATTCATCATCCAATAAATCGGATTTTGAAATGGCAAGCAGCTTATTTTTATCCAGCAATTCGGGATTGTGTTGTTTTAATTCATTCAATAAAATATCATATTCTTTTTGAATATTGTACGAATCGGCAGGAACTAAAAATAACAAGATGGAATTTCGTTCGATATGACGTAAGAAACGATGTCCCAAACCTTTGCCTTCGGCTGCTCCTTCAATGATTCCGGGAATATCAGCCATCACAAATGTTTGAAAATCGCGATATTCCACAATGCCTAAATTGGGCTTTAAGGTGGTAAAAGGATAATCGGCAATTTTAGGCTTGGCAGCTGTTAATACCGAAAGTAAAGTAGATTTACCGGCATTTGGAAAACCAACCAAACCAACATCTGCCAGTACTTTTAATTCTAATTGAAACCAGCCCTCTTTCATGTCGATGCCCGGTTGTGCGAATCGCGGTGTTTGGTGTGTGGAAGACCTGAAATTCCAGTTTCCCAGTCCGCCCATTCCACCGTCAAGCAAAATTTGCTCTGTGTTTTCGTGGGTAATTTCAAATAGGATTTCCTGTGTTTCCCCATCTCTGATGATTGTTCCCATTGGCACTTCAACATATACATCTTTACCGTCTTTTCCGGTGCTTCGTTGTTTGCTGCCGTCGCCACCATGCTCGGCTTTGAAGTGTTTTTTAAATTTTAGCGGAAAAAGTGTCCACATATTTTTATTTCCACGAACAATTACGTGTCCGCCACGACCGCCGTCTCCACCATCTGGGCCACCTTTATCAATGTATTTTTCCCTATGTAAATGCGTAGAACCGCGACCTCCTTTACCGGAAGAAGCGTATATTTTTACGTAGTCAACAAAATTTTCTTCAGTCATTTTTTTAAGGGTTTAAGCGTGTAATTATTTAATCGTGTAATTGAAACTCAGAACTTTACAATGGTTTATTTGTTTAACTGCCAATTGTTTGCAAACCTATTAATTTCCCTTTCGGGGGCTAGGGGGGCTTACAGCTTATCAATTATATCGGATAATCGCTTGGTGATATCCTCAATGGTTCCAACGCCATCTGCTCCAAAATATTTACCTTGTAATTGGTAATAATCTTTTAAAACGGCTGTTTTTGTGTTGTATTCATTAAAGCGATTGCGAATTTTACTTTCATCCTGATCGTCGGCTCTACCGCTTATTTTTCCACGTCCCAATAAGCGCTTAACCAATAAATCTTCGGGCACTTCCAAAGCAACCATACCGCTAATGACTTCTCCTTTTGCTTCCAAAAATTCATCTAATGCTTTTGCCTGAGATTCGGTGCGGGGAAATCCGTCAAAAATAAATCCTTGAGCCGTTAAATTTTTATCAACTTCGGCCTTAAGCATATCAATAGTAACTTCATCTGGCACCAAATCACCATTGTCCATATAAGATTTTGCAAGCATTCCTAGTTCCGTTTTGTTATTGATACTGGAACGGAAAACGTCATCTGATGAAATATG
>DAIQBF010000088.1:0-11225 GCA_036781305.1 Lutibacter sp. | reverse complement strand
AAAGAAAAAGCAGAAGTAAGCAATCGGTTAAAATCGGCATTTCTGGCCAATATGAGCCATGAAATTCGAACGCCAATGAATGCTATTATTGGCTTTTCTGAATTATTGGAACAGCCGAAATTGACAGGTGAAAAGCAAAATAAGTATATAGAAATCATTAAGAAAAGCGGAAGAAGATTGCTCACTGTCATCAATGACATCATTGACATTTCAAAAGTAGAGTCAGGCCAAATGGAAATTCTTATTTCAGAGTTTAATATTTTGGAACAAATAAAGGAGGTCCATACTTTTTTCAATCCTGAAGCAACAAGAAAAGGAATATCCTTAATCATTAATAATTCATTGTCAGATAATGAATCCACTATTAAGTCAGACAGCCATAAAATATACGCGATTCTTGTTAATTTGGTTAAAAATGCAATTAAGTATTGTGATGAAGGAACCATTGAAATTGGCGTTCAAAAGAAAGAATCGATCCTTGAGTTTTATGTAAAAGATACGGGGATTGGGATTGATAGGGATAGACAAAATGCTATTTTCGACCGTTTTGTCCAGGCCGATATTGAGGATGTAAGAGCGTTGCAAGGGTCTGGTTTGGGCTTGTCCATTTCTAAAGCTTATGTAGAAATGCTTGGAGGTGAAATTTGGGTCGAAAGCGAACCGGGAAATGGGGCTGCTTTTTATTTTACGATTCCTGGAGAAGTTCAAATTGCAGAAGAGAAGGTGAGTGGTCAAAATGTTATAAGCAAGATGGAGAACTTAATAAACAAACTTAAAGTACTTGTTGTTGAAGATGATGAAAGTTCTGAAATTTTTATTTCACTTGTAATTGAGGAATTAAGTAAAGAAATTCTTATAGCCAGAAATGGTGCTGAAGCAGTTGAGATTTGCCGTAATAACCCGGATATTGATTTGGTGCTTATGGATGCTAAAATGCCCATTATGGATGGGTATGAGGCCACAACAATTATAAGAAAATTTAATAAAAGCGTAATTATTATTGCTCAAACAGCCTTCGCTTTTTTAGGCAGTAAAGAGAAGTTAATAGCAGTTGGCTGCAATGATTATATTACAAAACCAATTGATAAGGATGAATTAATTGAGATGATAAAAAAACACATAAGTAAATTAAATACCAATTAATTTAGATATTTAAATCAGTTTTTTTAACTCCAAACTTCATTTCTTAACCATAAAAAAGCATACCATTTTGAGATCCCAATCTTATTAATGACGGATGTTTTAAATCTCTTGTAAAATCTGATTATCAATAATCTATAATGTATTTTCACCTGTATATATTATATTTATTGAACTATAAATATTAAAGATCATAGAAATTTAATACAGCGCTCTATATTGTTTAACTTTACCTGTTAAAAGTTAACTGGAAATCCATTAATTTTTATTTCGACCTAAAAAATAACCATTGGTCTAAAAAATTTAACACATTTTAGGGAAGCCCTTAATTTTGAAGACCTTAATTTGGTTTTTTTATTGAAATCCCCTAAATTATTCAATTACAGCATTATTTAAAATAACAATATATGGAATTAGTACAAAAAGCACTGGAATTTGAGCAACGTAAAATAATATTAAAATCTACCAATGATCGTATTTTGGCTTCAAGAGAGGTAAAATCTTTAATTTTAGCTTTAAATGAAGTTTACAAGAAAACCAATAATCCTGAATTAATGGATTTGATGAAAAGGTTGACGGTTATCAAACGGAAAATTGAAAAAAGATTAAAATTACGAATAACAATATAAGCTATGAAGACCATAGCAATTATAAGCATTATAATTGGTTTGTTTTTCGGAACATCTTCAACAGCTCAAAATTCAGAATTAATGAAATCGAAACCGTCTATTTATGATATTTCAATTACCGATTTATCTGGTGAAAAAATAGATTTATCTAAATTTAAAGGAAAAAAAATACTGATTGTAAATACGGCATCGGAGTGTGGATTCACAAAACAATATGCCGATCTGCAAAAATTACACGAAAAGTATCAAGATAAGTTGGTAGTTATTGGTGTGCCTTGTAACCAGTTTGGCGGACAAGAACCCGGAAATGCACAAGAAATTCAAACTTTTTGTCAGGTAAATTATGGGGTTACCTTTTTAATGACCGAAAAAGTTGATGTAAAAGGGGAGAACCAGCATCCATTATACCAATGGCTTACAAAAAAGGAGTTGAATGGCGTTAAAAGCAGTTCGGTAAAATGGAATTTTCAGAAATATTTGATTGATGAACAAGGAAATTTTATTGATTATTATTTTTCAATAACCAATCCTATGAGCAGTAAAATCACAAAACAACTCTATTAAATTATTTAAGTTAAAAAACCGTTTTAGATATCGGTCAAGACTCATTTTCCATATACTTCATGTAGGGGAATATTGGGAACGGCGGTATTTAAAAAGGGAATAATTCAATTTTGTCTTCCAAAATTTATCGCATTATCTATTGTAGAGCGCAAAATGGATAAGATTATGAAAGAGATTGGTTGAATTGGAAAATTATAGATTTAAAGGAAAACCGGTTTTTTTTAAGGGTTTATTTTAGGCGAATATCAGTAATAATTTAAATTTTATTTTTAATTTTGGAGGGTTAATTCGGCTCCTAGCTCAGCTGGCAGAGCATCTGACTCTTAATCAGGAGGTCGTGGGTTCGAAACCCACGGGGCCGACATTTAAAGGGGATTTAAATTATAATTTCCCCCTGTTTATTTCAAATAATACAAACGAAATAGTTGGTAACTGTTAGAATCTTAATGCATTCATTATATCTGATTTTATATGGAGTGGAATACAATTAAATTTTAATTGTGATAAAAAATGTTAATATTTAAACAAAGTTTAGCAGGTATGGTACTGTAATTGCTTTGTACTGAAATAAATATAAAAAACATATTAAATTATACAATAAAATGTGTTTATTGCTGTTTTTAAATTTCATGACTGTTCATTTCTAGGTTATTGTTTAAAAAACATCCAAAAACACAAAATGTTAAACTTTTATAAATATCCCGACATTAGTTTGCTGGACAATTATAAATTCTTAATTTGCGCCCTCTTTAATTCTGGCATTAAACATAATGATTTACAATGATTTATAAAACAATCCCCCTATTGTTTATCGGATTTTTTTTCTTCACTTTAAACTCCGCATTTTCGTATAAACCTGAAAGTATAAAATTGACTGAGACTGTTGTCAATAACAGTATTGGAGCTAAAGTAGAGGTTGTTTACAACCATTTGCTGACCAATAACTTTATGCTTCCCAACAAAATAAGCTTCACAAAAGCAATGGAAGGCTACTTTAAGCTGAAAGAAAAAGGAATTATCCAAAAGGATATTTTAACCCTTGTTGATTATAGTTTGTCTTCTAATGAAAATCGGTTATGGGTCATCGACCTAAAAAATAACATTATTTTATTTCAGTCCTTGGTTTCTCATGGCAGAAATTCGGGAAATGAATTTGCGGCCAATTTTTCCAATAAACCGGAATCTTATAAAAGCAGCCTAGGGTTTTATTTAACCGGTGAAACGTATTACGGCAAACACGGTTATTCATTGCGATTGGACGGATTGGAAAAGGGAATTAACAGCAATGCCAGAGCCAGAGCCATTGTTGTTCATGGCGCAGATTACGTTTCTGAAAAATTTGTGGAACAAAACGGAAGATTGGGCAGAAGCTTAGGCTGTTTGGCCTTAAAACAAGGTCTCACAAAGGAAGTTATTGATACCATTAAAGACAAATCTTGCTTGTTTGTTTATTATCCTTCTTGAAATATACAATTTTAGATATTAAATATTAGAAGTAAATTGCTGAACATAACCATATTAAACATACAATATTAAATATTAAGATAAGTTGCAGAATTTGGGCCTTTATATTTATTAGAAATTTTTTAACAATTGCCACAGTAAATTTTATAAGATTGAAATTGCCTGCAATGATTTAAACAGTGTTATAAAAAATGTCTCTATTCTAATTCTCTATTCTCTCTATTCTCTATTCTCTATTCTCTATTCTCTATTCTCTATTCTCTATTCTCTATTCTCTTTTCTATTTTCTCTTTGCAAAGAATCATATTTTTCAATCTAACTTTTTATACAAATCCACATCCAAATTGTAAAGGTCATCCCTAAATTGCAAGCTGCCATTTTCGCTCCAGGCAGTCCAATATAAAATATGGACATAAACATCTTTTTTGATTTGTACTTTTGATGTTTTTCCTGTGTTAATGGCTTCTAAAATTTTTTCCAAATTCCATTTTTCCGGATCATCCAATAAATATTCTGTCAGTTCAAACGGGTCTTGCACTCTAATACAACCCGAACTTAATGCGCGAATATCCTTATCAAAAAAACCTCTGGTATTGGTGTCGTGAAGATAAACAGTAAATCGGTTTGGAAACGTAAATTTCACCAAGCCAAGGGAGTTTGAGGCACCAGGACTTTGAACATAGCGGTAACTCCTTGCGCTGTTAATATTCCAGTTTTCGGCACTTACCTTTTGATTATTTGAATCGTAAATGGTAATGTTTTTGTTGTTGAAATAATTTCGGTTTCTGGACGCTGCCGGCACAACATCATTTCTTAAAATGGTTGGGGGAACTGTCCAAGTCGGATTGAAAATTATATGGGTCAGTTTAGAAGATAAAACAGGTGTTTCTCTTGACGCCTTGCCTATAATTACCCTGTGAACTCTTATCGTATCCGAGTTTTTAACAACGCGTAAGGAATAATCAGGAATGTTAATAATGAGATATTCAGGCTCAAATGTTCTTGGAAACCACCGCCATCGTTCCATATTTGCGATGATTTGTTTTTTTCGGTCTTCTTTTGTAAAATTTAAGGCTTGCACTGTTCCGCCGCCAATAACGCCATCCACACCAAGACCGTGGCGCATTTGAAATTTTTTTACTGCCAATTCGGTGTCTTCATCATAAATAGGAGTAATACTGTCTAAGGACTTTAAATCTTTCCAATACATTAATTTTTTTTTGATTTTAATCATTGCTTCATTGGAGTCGTTTAAAACAATTTTATTTTTTATTTCTATTTTTTTGAAAGTGTCTTTTGGAAAAGTATTTATAATTTTAAGTGCGGCTTTTAACCGTTTATAAACAAGATGACTCGGCGATGCTGAATTTACGGCATAATCAAAAGAATCTTTTTTCTGAAAATTGAGCAGCAATGCTTTAAAGTCTATTTCGTTTTCTTTTAGTTCCCAATTGCTGTAAAGTTTATTCGGGTTTAAACTTCCTTTTGAAACTTTTTGAACATAAAAACTTAAATTTTCAGTCAGCAAAATATCGTAATCCACCAACTCGGAATCGGATAAATTGTCAATATCTTCTTCTGATTTATGTATTTTTTTTAGGTCGAAATCCTTCGGAAATAATCCATCATCCTGAACATGGTTAAAAAGCGAAATGATTTTTATTCTTGTTGAATCGACCATCCAGAATGTTTTATTTTGAATAGCATTGTAAAAAACCATTACGCTTGAATCTTTTAAGGAAGCTATTTTAGCAGAATCAATAGGAATAATTTTACCCGCTTCCGTAATTTCAATTTTGGGAATCGGCACAGTTTTAGGCGGCACTTTTTCTTTACAAGAAATAAGAAGAAGGAACATAAAAAATACAGAAATTAATTTCATGGCGTTCTCTAAATTTTCTTAATAAAGATAGGCTTTTAGAGCGTCTAATGCAAAATTAACGGAAGTCGATTTTAATTGGAAGATTATAAAAAGTCAAAAATATTCCTAGGTCAAGTTGGTTATGTATTGTGAAATATCACCAATAAATGAGACGAAATCTATAAATGAATAGTCAGTTAATTTTTTGGATGTCGTAGTATTTCAGCATAAAATTGCAATAATATATGGAGAAATGAGCGATGTTTTTCACTTAATTAGTGATTATATAAAATCCTCTTCAAAAATTAAAAAACGAATAAACATTGCGAATTATTCGAAAAAACAGACTTCTAATTAAGTCATAACTAAAAAAACGAATTATTCTATTCTAAAATTTGTTAAATAAATAACCACATAAAACAATGTTCACTTTGCCCTAAAATGCATCGAAAAAAAATTAAGACAAAAATGGAACAGAAGGGCATTAGCCCAGATAACCAAAACCAATCAAAAATCAATATAAAAACGGTTTGGGTATCGTAGTTCGAAAATAAACAAATTGATATTTTTATTGTTTTTTATAATTTTGCACCCGTTCTTGCAACCATAGCTAATTAAATGGAAGCATGACAGAAATAGAAAAAACAGTAAAAATGAGTAGTACATTATTTGATAAAGTTTGGGACTCGCATGTAATCCGAAAAATTAATGACGGACCAGATGTGTTGTTTATCGACCGACATTTGATCCATGAAGTGACAAGTCCGGTAGCGTTTTTGGGATTAAAAAGCAGAAATAACACGGTGTTGTATCCCAATCGAACTTTCGCAACAGCCGATCATAACACGCCAACCATCAACCAACATTTGCCAGTTAAAGATCCTTTATCGGCAAATCAGTTAAAAGCATTGGAACAAAATGCTGCCGAATATGGAATTACACATTGGGGATTGGGCCATCAAAAAAATGGAATTGTCCATGTTGTTGGTCCGGAAAACGGAATTACGCTGCCTGGCGCAACCATTGTTTGTGGAGATTCACATACTTCTACGCACGGTGCTTTTGGCGCCATTGCTTTTGGTATTGGAACTTCAGAAGTTGAAATGGTGCTGTCTTCCCAATGCATTATGCAACCCAAGCCTAAAAAAATGCGGATAAACGTAAGCGGAAAACTCGGCTTTGGCGTTACGCCAAAAGATGTTGCCTTATTCATTATTTCTAAACTTTCAACTTCAGGTGCCACAGGTTATTTTGTGGAATATGCCGGTGATGTGTTTAAAAATATGAGCATGGAAGGGCGAATGACCGTGTGCAATTTAAGCATTGAAATGGGTGCCCGAGGCGGGATTATCGCTCCCGATGAAAAAACTTTCGACTATATAAAAGGCCGTTTGTTTACGCCAAAAGGAGAAGCTTGGGACAAAGCAATGGACTATTGGAAAACGCTAAAAACGGATACCGATGCGGTTTTTGATGAAGAAATCAATTTTATTGCAATAGACATTGAACCGATGATTACCTACGGTACCAATCCGGGAATGGGAACAAGCATTTCAAACTATATTCCAAAAGCGGAAGAGGTTGAAGGCGGCGTTGCTTCTTACCGAAAATCGTTGGATTATATGGGATTTCAAGAAGGAGAAAAAATGATTGGAAAAAAAGTGGATTATGTCTTTTTGGGAAGTTGCACCAACGGAAGAATTGAGGATTTCAGGGCGTTTGCTTCCATTGTAAAAGGAAGAAAAAAAGCTGATAATATTACGGCTTGGTTGGTGCCCGGCTCTCATGTGGTTGAGGAACAAATAAAAGAAGAAGGTATATTGGATATTATCCATGCGGCCGGATTTGAATTGCGTGAACCGGGCTGTTCTGCCTGTTTGGCCATGAACGACGATAAAGTGCCTGCCGGAAAAGTGGCGGTAAGCACTTCAAACAGAAATTTTGAAGGACGCCAAGGTCCTGGCTCAAGAACCCTGTTGGCAAGTCCGCTAGTGGCTGCGGCAACCGCAGTTACCGGCGTTTTAACAGACCCTAGAACTTTGTTATAAAGCCCCCTAGCCCCCGAAGTGGGAACTATTAATGGCGCGGAAATTTTTTTGAAATAAGAATTAGTAATTAACAATTGAAGGTTAGAATTTAAAGGAATCAAAAAACTTTAAACTTTAAACTTTAAACTTTATACTTAAATAATGGCTTACGATAAATTTGAAACATTAAAAAGCACGGCAGTGCCATTGCCGATTGAAAATGTGGACACCGACCAAATTATTCCGGCGCGTTTTTTAAAGGCGACAGAGCGAGTTGGTTTTGGCGACAATCTTTTCAGGGATTGGAGATACAATCCAGACGACACGCCAAAATCGGATTTTGTGTTGAACAATCCCGTTTATAAAGGAAAAATCTTGGTGGGCGGCAAAAATTTTGGTTCGGGATCTTCTAGGGAACATGCGGCTTGGGCAATTTACGATTACGGATTCAGGTGCGTAGTTTCCAGCTTTTTCGCCGATATTTTCAGGGGAAATTGTTTGAATATCGGCGTATTGCCGGTACAGGTGAGCGCTAAATTTTTAGACAAAATTTATAAGGCCATTGAAGCAAATCCGAATACGGAAATTGAAATAAATCTGCCAAAACAAACCATTACTTTATTGGAAAGCGGCGATAAGGAGTCATTTGACATCAATTCCTACAAAAAAGAAAATATGTTAAACGGCTATGATGATATTGATTATTTAACGAAAATGAAAGCTGAAATTCAGGATTTTGCAGAAACAAGGCCTTTTTAAATAATATTGGGTTTTCGTCAACCTGAATTTATTTCAGGTTCTCATAATAATGGACGATATTTTTTAATAAATTGAGAATACCAGGTTATAATATTTTTGAGCTGACCTCTTTTTAAATTAAAATTTTCACTCAAAATAGTTGAAAAAAACATGAAAAGAAGAAAAATTGAAATCATGGATACCACACTTCGCGATGGGGAACAAACCTGCGGAGTCTCTTTTTCGGCTGCAGAAAAACTTACCATTGCAAAGCTTTTGCTGGAAGAACTTCAGGTGGACAGAATTGAAATTGCTTCGGCAAGAGTTTCCGAAGGCGAATTTCAGGCGGTAAAAAATATAACGGATTGGGCAAAAAAAAATGGATATATAGCTAAAGTGGAAGTGCTGACTTTTGTTGATGGCGGCCAGTCGATAAATTGGATGAAAGAATCTGGGGCTAAGGTTCAAAATTTATTGACCAAAGGTTCTTTAAACCACTTAACGCATCAACTTAAAAAAACACCCGAACAACATTTTTCCGAAATAAAAGAAACAATTGCCTTGGCGCAAAAGGAAGGAATCGCTACCAATGTATATTTGGAGGATTGGAGCAACGGGATGCGAAATTCACAAGAATACGTTTTTCAATATTTGGCATTTCTGGCCACACAGCCGATAACCAGAATATTATTGCCCGATACACTTGGCGTTTTAACGCCAAAAGAAACCCATCAGTATTTTTCAAAAATAACGGCCAAATATCCGAAGTTGCATTTCGATTTTCACGCGCATAACGATTACGATTTGAGCGTGGCAAATGTCATGGAAGCCATAAATGCCGGTGCAAAAGGATTGCACATTACCGTGAATGGAATGGGAGAACGCGCCGGAAATGCGCCCTTGGCCAGCGTTGTTGCGGTAATTAACGACTTCTATAAAAATGAAGTTGAAATTTCGGTGAATGAAACTTCCCTATATTCCGTCAGCAAATTGATTGAAGCGTTTTCAGGCATCAGAGTTCCTTCAAATAAACCGATTGTAGGCGAAAATGTATTTACCCAAACTGCCGGAATTCACGCCGATGGCGACAATAAAAATAATTTGTATTTCAACGATTTGCTGCCCGAACGATTTGGCAGAAAACGCGCTTATGCCTTGGGAAAAACTTCCGGAAAAGCAAATATTGAAAAAAATCTGCAGGAATTGGGACTGGAACTCAATCAGGAAGATCTAAAAAAAGTGACCCAACGCATTATTGAACTCGGCGACCAAAAGGAATCGGTTTCAAAAGAAGATTTGCCTTATATCATCTCCGATGTGCTGAACAGCAATTTATATCAGGAAAAAATCGTTGTTGAATCCTATGTTTTAACGCATTCCAAAGGCCTAAAACCCTCCACAACAATTGCCGTAAAAATGGACGGACGGCTGTATGAAGAGCACGCTTATGGCGACGGGCAGTTTGATGCTTTTATGAATGCCTTGCACAAAATATACAAAAGGAAGAAAAAAACCTTGCCAAAATTGGTGGATTATGCGGTCAGGATTCCGCCGGGAAGCACTTCCGATGCCTTGTGTGAAACCATTATCACCTGGAAAAATGAGGAAAAAAGATTTATTACAAGAGGCTTGGATTCAGACCAAACGGTGTCCGCAATTAAAGCCACCCAAAAAATGTTGAATATTTAAAGCAATAAAAATTATGGCGTTTCCCTACGGGTCAGGCTATCGCTACTCGCATCCCGTAAAAACGGGAGTGCTCAAACATGCCGCTCTATCCTTAACGCAGCTTGAATTAAAAATGAATAATTAATGATAAATAATTTAAATCGGAGAATGTTTTTTTTGCGCACCTTGCGGTTTTATCTTTGCGTACTTTGCGTTTAAAAAAACGTAAGTTTGGATTAAATTTAATTTTTTTCATTCATAGAAATAATTAAAATCCAAAATTTATAATTTTTCCATAAAACAATAATTAATAACATATGAAATTAACAATAGCACTTTTAGCCGGAGACGGAATTGGTCCGGAAGTAATTGCACAAGCCGTAAAAGTTTGTGATGCAGTTGCGGTTAAATTCAACCATGAAATAACTTGGAAACCTGCACTTACAGGTGCTGCGGCCATTGATGCCGTTGGCGATCCGTATCCCGATGAAACCCATGAAATTTGCCTAAATGCCGATGCGGTGCTTTTTGGAGCCATCGGACATCCGAAATATGACAACGATCCTTCCGCAAAAGTGCGTCCGGAACAAGGTTTGCTTAAAATGCGCAAAAAATTGGGATTGTTCGCCAATGTGAGGCCAACATTTACTTTTCCTTCGTTAATTGATAACTCTCCTTTAAAAAGAGAGCGCATTGAAGGCACTGATTTGGTTTTTCTGCGTGAATTAACTGGTGGCATTTATTTCGGGGAAAAGGGCAGAAAAGACGGTGGAGAAACAGCGTTTGACACTTGCACTTACACCAGAGAAGAAGTCATTCGTCTGGCAAAAAAAGGCTTCGAATTGGCGATGACTCGCACAAAAAAATTGTGTTGTGTGGACAAGGCAAATGTGATGGAAACTTCGAGATTGTGGCGAGAAACCGTACAGGCTATGGAAAAAGAATATCCAGAAGTGACTGTTTCTTACGAGTTTGTTGATGCGGTTGCCATGCGTTTGGTGCAATGGCCTAATTCTTATGACGTGTTGATCACAGAAAATTTATTTGGAGATATTTTAACCGATGAGGCTTCGGTAATATCTGGCTCTATGGGCTTGATGCCATCGGCTTCCGTAGGAGAAAAAAACGCCTTGT
>DAIQBF010000087.1:7904-11273 GCA_036781305.1 Lutibacter sp. | reverse complement strand
GTCGGGCTTTTCGTTTCAAACTTTTTTCGCTGAAAAAGCTCAAAAAGGTTTTCCACTTCACTCCCTAACGCAAATAGAATTTTGATTTGTGAATTAATTTCAATTGTCAATTATTCAGTGCGCGTAACAAGATTCGAACTTGCACATTCTAAGCGAACACCAGCCCCTCAAGCTGGCGCGTCTACCAATTCCGCCATACGCGCATTGTCTTTTAAACAAAAAAAGTTAAGCGATTAAACTTAACTTTTTGTGACCGGGCTGGGGCTCGAACCCAGGACCACCTCCTTAAAAGGGAGGTGCTCTACCAACTGAGCTACCAGGTCAATATTCCTCTTTCTCAACGCGAGTGCAAATATACTATCTATAGTTCTACCTCACAAGTTTTTTTATATTGTTTTTTAAACGATATTTGTTTTTGTAATTTAGACGGTAAAAATAAGTTTATGAAAATTGTTTTATTGGGTTATATGGCGAGCGGAAAATCGGCTGTCGGCAGAATTCTGTCTGAAAAACTAAATATTCAATTTATTGATTTAGACAGTTTTATAGAAGTAAGAGAACAATTGTCCATTTCTGAAATTTTCTCAAAGAAAGGGGAGATTCATTTCCGAAAAAAAGAAGGCGACTATTTGCGGGAGTTACTTAATTTAAAAGAAGGTGCTGTAATTTCTTTGGGAGGAGGAACACCCTGCTATGGAAATAATATGGAATTTATTCAAAATAAATCAACCTCGTTTTACTTAAAAGCATCCATTGACACTATTTTTGAAAGACTAAAAAATGAAACTTCACAACGGCCCTTGGTTGCAGCCATAGGGACAGAAAACTTAAAAGAATATATTGCCAAACATTTGTTTGAGCGCGCTCCTTATTATGAAGGTGCAAACCATACCATTTTGGTAAATGATAAAAATTTGAATCAAATCGTTGATGAGATGCTCCTATTACGCTAAACTGGCGTGTGAGTTGTCATTTTCGAACACAACCGACACATGTTCTTTCAAAGAAGTTGACAATGAAATTCCTTTAAAATCGGCCTTTACCGGATACTTTTTATGGTTTCTGTTAATCAAAACAGCGGTTTTGAACCTTTTTAAAGGCACTTCCAAAAAATGTTTGATTCCGTAAATTAAGGTAGTTCCCGAGTTTAAAACATCATCAACCAAAACCAAGGATTTATTTTTATATTCACTTGAACTTATAGAGGTTGTAATCTCTTTTAAAGGATGTTTTTTATCGATGTAAACTTCACATAAAACAACGTTTAAATCTGAAATATTGGTTAGAACTTCTGCGATTTTTTTTGCAAACAAAAAGCCGTTTCCGGTAATTCCGGCAATAATAATTTCCTTTTCATTGAAATTTACTTCATAGATTTGATAGGCAATTCTTCTTGTTTTATCCTGAATTTGCCCATTTGTTAAAATAATTGAACTTTCCATTTGTTTATTTTTTTTCAAAGATAAAAAACAATTCCTTTCCTGCTCGCGGTTTGATTGAATTATAACATCTTTCAAGTTTTTTAATCATAAAATATGGAGGAAACAACTGCAAATATTCCTCTTTTGAACCGCCAAATGGCGGACCTTCCCCTGTAAGTTCAAAATCAAATAAAAGTCCTGCCAATTTGCCTTTTTCGCTCAGTAAACCAACCATTTTTTCAACATATTTTTTACGCAAAACGGGATCAAGGGCGCAAAAAAAAGTTTGTTCCACAATTAAATCATATTTTCCTTGATGATTAAAAAAATCATCAAAAATTAAGTGACTATCGGGAAAATTTGGAAACCGTGCTTTTAAATTTTTTAAAGGCTGTTCAGCAATATCTATGACAAAAACATTTTTAAAACCTTTTTCAAATAAATATTCTGCTTCGTAACAATTACCGCCTCCAGGAATTAGAATCTTTAATTCTTTGTTAGTTATTTGGTCAAAATAAGTTGATAACGGAGTAGAGACATAGCCAATATCCCAGCCTGTTGCTTTCTCTTGATATTTGTTTTCCCAATAAATTTTATCAAATCGTGTTTTCATTATTTTACAATGATTTTATCAATCCGCCATCTATTGGAATGTTGGTTCCGGTAATATAGGATGCATAATTTGAAGCCAAAAAAGCAACCAAATAACCAAATTCTTCCGGCCTTCCCAATCTGCCGTCAGGAATTTCCATTGTCATTAGTCTTAAATTTTCTTCCAAAGAAATCCCTTTTGTAGTTGCCTGAATTTTATTGAGCTGCTGAATTCTTTCGGTATCAAAAAGACCCGTTAAAATGGTATTTACCGTAATTCCGAAAGGCG
The DNA here is from genome assembly GCA_036781305.1 of Lutibacter sp. Lineage (GTDB taxonomy): Bacteria > Bacteroidota > Bacteroidia > Flavobacteriales > Flavobacteriaceae > Lutibacter. The sequence continues at coordinate 8,972 of DAIQBF010000087.1, read as the reverse complement.
CAATAGCTGTCGCCAATGTTTTTGCCCAAATGGCCACCGCAGCCCTTATGGTATTCGATAAAACCAAATTTGGCAAAGGTTCTTTAACCGTTAAAGAAGCGGTGTTTATAATGCGTCCAAAATTATTCTTCTTCATATTTTCAACAGCCAATAAGGTCAAATGGCAAGTTGTTTTAAACAGCAAATCGAAGGCTTTTTGGTAATCGTCAATATTTTTTTCAAAAACACCACCAGCTTCCGGTCCATTGGTATTGTTGACTAAAATATCAATGGTGTTATGTTTAAAATAGGTTGAAGTCTTTTCTTCGAAATCATTAAAATCATAAAAATCAACGACAATGTAATCATGTTTTTGGTTAAAACTGGCGTCCAACTCCCTAATTGTAGATTTTAATTTTTCCTCATTTCTCGCCATTAACGTAACGGTTGCGCCACAACTGGCCAATTGCAAAGCAATTGCTTTCCCCAAACCTTGGGTGCTGGCACCAACAAGCGCTTTTTTACCTTCTAAATTAATCTTCATATTCATTTGCTTCTTCGTGTAAATCATCTATCTCGCGCCGATCCTTTTTAGTAGGTCTTCCAATACCCTTTTTTCGATAATAATCTTTGGAATATTTCAGCAAGTCTAATTTTTCAAACTCCTCTTTTGGCGTTAAATCAATTCGGTATAAATCGACCAATTTAGCGCCAACGCGGTTTGCGGGCGTATCAAGAACCTGTATTTCATAATTGATTTGGTTTTTTCGCACAATGAGCTTTTCACCAACAAATACTATTTTTGATGCCTTTACATTGTCTCCATTTAATTTAATATGGCCTTTTCTGCAGGCTTCCGTAGCCAGGCTTCGGGTTTTATAATAACGTACGCACCACAAATACTTGTCAATTCTCATATAATAAAGTTAAATTGTAAATTTCCCTTTTAACAAAGATAGTAAAATACTATCTTGCGCCCTTAAAAATTAACTTGAATGAAATTTAAAAATATATTATTTATTCTTACAGTTTGTCCAACCTCTATTGGGACCAGGTCGGCCTGATTATGCTCGTGATCTTCGCCGTGGT
>DAIQBF010000087.1:0-7894 GCA_036781305.1 Lutibacter sp. | reverse complement strand
AAATATATTATTTATTCTTGCTGTCAGCACTGTGATTTTTTCTTGCAGTAAAGACAATGACAAAGAGATTTTTGATGCAGCAAAGCAATCTTTAGAAGATGATGTTACTTTGATTGAATACTTACAAACGCACTATCTAAATGAGGTTGATGGAGGAATCTGGACCATAAGAAATGGGGAAACTCCTTTGATGGTAGATAATCGTTTAGGAGTTAAAGATGTAAAACATAATGAAATTGATTATAAATTATATTATTTAATTTTAAACGAAGGTGTTGGTGTTAAAGCGAGTAGGTTTGATTCAGTTGTTGTAAACTTATCAGGTATAAAACTTGATAGTACAATTTTTCAAAATCAATCAAATAATACTAGATTCGATTTGACAAATATTCTTTATGGTGGTGGAGCTGCTGGTTTTGCGTATTCAGTAGAAGAATTAAGAGCTGGTGAAATTATAATTAATGATGATGAATCATTTTATTTCGAAAATTCGGGAGAAGGTATTTTCTTTTTACCATCAGGGCTAGGATATAGAAATTTAGGAAGTTTTAATGCTGGTATAGAAGCAAATGCACCATTAATTTTTAAGATTGCTTTAAATGATGTGAAAATTGCAGATCACGACAATGATGGCGTTGCCTCTTATTTAGAAGTTGAGAATATCAATGGCGATGTAAAAACTTATGATACAGATAAAGATGGAATACCCAATTATCTTGACGTAGATGATGATAATGATGGAAAATTTACCAGAGATGAAGATACCAACAAAAATGGAGATTGGTTTGATGACGACGCTGATGGAGACGGAATCCCAAATTTTTTGGATAAAGATAGTTAACAAACATTATGACATAAAAAAAGGGCTTCCTGATATTTCAGGAAGCCTTTTCTATTTTGAGCATCCGCGGTTACCGCCTCTCCAGCCACTTTTTATTTTATGTCCACGATCACTGGCATTTATTTTAATAATGTTTATATGCACACTTAAAATGATTTGGCTTGGATTGTATTCAAGCAATTTACCTTGGTTGGTACCGTAAGTTCTTCTAACCATATCTATATTCTGCTCTAACACCTTTGTAATGGCATATTGATAACGCAAATCAAGTCCAAATCGGCCAATATCAACCAAGAGACCTGCATTAATACCAGTTGAAGACTTTTTGTAGGTAAAAGGTCTAATGTTTTCTTCATTGCCTTCTAATTTCATTTCAGAGATACTGCTAAAACTAGGTCCGGCATAAAGTGAAACCGGCTCATAAATTTTATATCCTAAAAGTATGGGGATATCAATTTTTTTTGATGTCCATTGCGATGTATTTAATCCCAAGGGATAACTATTTTTTAAAGACATGAAATTTATTTCAGGACGAATAAAAAATTTATCAAAAGCGATCATAGCAAAGGCACCAAATTGGGTTCCCATTTCTTTTTCTGCTGAAAAAACAGTATCATCATTTGGGGTAACGTTAATACCATGTCCACTAGCATTACCATAATGATACAATTCTCCGATATTGTTATAATTAATTCCGCCTTTTACACCAAAAGTATATTCTTGTGCATATACAAATGAGAAAGAAATTAGCAATATAATTATAAATAGGGGTTTCAATTTCATAACTTTATAATTATTATTTTAAATCATAATGTGATAAATATATAAATTTAATTTTATATTTTATAATTTATTTTGAAATATAAAATAAACCAACAATATAAAAGCCTGCAATTTGCAGGCTTTTAAGGGTATTAATATTTATAAATGTTAATATCTAATAATGAAAGCTTATTTTTTAATACCAGACAATCTATAAGACAAACTAAAAATAATTTGTTCAGGCCTTGAATCTAATCGATAAGATGTGTTTGGTGAAATGTTATTATCTATAAATGTGGCTTCATTTTTATTAAAGCCTCTTTCATATCTAATATCCAAGCCCAATCTTCCAAGTTCAAGTCCTGCTCCAAAATTAAAACCTACCGTAAAATCATTGTCAATTCTGTCATATTCAATTCCTTTGAAATCATTGGTTAATGTATATTGAAATGCCGGTCCGGCGAAAATGCTAAGTGGGCCAATTAATTTTAAGCCAACCAAAACTGGCATATCCAATCTTGCTATTTTATAATCTTCAGTTCCACCTGTATTCAATGTGTATTCACTGGTGGTTTTTGTGTAAACCAACTCTGGTCTTAAATAAATTGGGCCCAAGGCTAATTTTCCGTAAATACCGACATTATAACCGGATTTGCCTTTTCCTTCATTTTTAATATTCTGACCGATTTCATTTAACTCACCATTTGAGTTGTAACTTAATCCGCCTTTTATACCAAAACCACTTTGTGCATTTACATAAAATACGGTGGAGATTAAAGCAATTGAGTGTAATAAGATTTTTTTTTTCATAATATTTTAATTTAATTTTTATAATACATCTTTATAACCTGTAACTTAATAGCCAATTACATTAATCATACAAAAGTAAATGATAAAATTTAAAAAATGTTATACAATTCTAGACGTAAGTTGCAAAATTCACAGATTAATTAAATTTAAATGGTATTGAAAATTATGATTTTCACGATTTGTTTATCGATAGAAATAATCATAGTTTCTCAAACCGGCAACACAAAAAAATGCATTGCTGTATTATAAACGCAATAGGAGTGCCATTATTTTCTGGCAATGACTTTTTTAGACGCCGCAACAATATCTTTATCGGTCAAACCGTATTTTTCCATCAATTGGATCGGGGTTCCTGATTCTCCAAAACTGTCATTTACAGCCACAAATTCTTGTGGAACTGGTTTATTTTGAGCCAAAACACGTGCAACGCTTTCGCCCAAACCGCCTAAAATATTATGCTCTTCAGCAGTAACCACACAACCTGTTTTTGCAACAGATTTTAAAATAGCTTCGTCGTCTAAAGGTTTTATGGTATGAATGTTAATAACTTCGGCACTAATTCCCATCGCTTCCAATTTTTCTGAAGCTTGTAATGCCTCCCAAACCAAATGTCCGGTAGCAACAATGGTCACATCTGTTCCTTCAGTTAATTTAATTGCTTTTCCAATGATGAATTTTTCGTCTGCTGGCATAAACACAGGCACAACCGGACGGCCAAAACGCAAGTAAACGGGACCAACGTGGTCTGCAATGGCAATAGTTGCGGCTTTTGTTTGGTTGTAATCGCAAGTGTTGATTACAGTCATATTCGGCAGCATTTTCATCAAACCGATATCTTCCAAAATTTGATGTGTTGCGCCGTCTTCACCCAAAGTCAATCCGGCATGGGAGGCACATATTTTTACATTTTTTTCAGAATAGGCAATAGATTGTCTTATTTGGTCGTAAACCCTTCCTGTAGAAAAGTTGGCAAAAGTGCCTGTAAATGGAATTTTGCCTCCGATGGTCAAACCTGCAGCGATTCCCATCATATTTGCTTCTGCAATTCCTACCTGAAAAAATCGTTTGGGATGATTTTCAATAAATTTTTCCATTTTTAACGAGCCCACTAAATCTGCACATAGCGCCACTACATTTTCATTTGTGTCTCCCAATTCAGCCAATCCCGCACCAAATCCCGATCTCGTGTCCTTTTTTTCTGTAAACGTATATTTTTTCATCTGTTTAAATTTTATTTTTTTGTTGGTACAGATGCAGTTCGCCATTAATCATTCTGCTGTGTATCAAAATTTGTTATGGCTTGTTTCATCTGTGTATTTATTAAAAATCGTTCAAAAATAATGATATTAAACGATACTGTATTACAATTTCATTAATTCTTCATAGAGTTTATGAACAGGCAATCCCATCACATTAAAGTAGCTGCCCTCAATCTTGGTAACGCCAATAAAACCAATCCATTCTTGTATTCCATAAGCGCCAGCTTTGTCAAAAGGTTCATAATTTTCAACATAATAAGTAATTTCCTCCATAGATAATGGCTTAAAATAAACCATAGTTTCGTCGTGAAACACTTTTTGTGAATTAAATGTTTTAATGCAAATTGATGTAATTACTTTATGGCCTCTGCCCGAAAGCGCTTCCAGCATCTCAATTGCCTGCTGTTTATCTTTTGGTTTTTCTATGGCTTTGTCGTTCATCCAAACAATGGTATCGGAAGTAATTATGATATCATTTTCAGCCATTTCGGTAAATGCACCCGCCTTAAGTTCCGCCAAATAATTGGTAATTTCTTCCTCTTTTAATTTTGAAGGATAAATTTCTTCAACGGCTTTTACCTTAATTGAAAAATTGAGTCCCAATTCTTTAAATAATTCCTGACGGCGCGGAGAACCCGATGCCAATATGATATTTTTATTTTTTAACTTTTCTGAAAGCATTAGTGTGTGTTTAAAGAGAATAGAATCAACGCATTAATCCCGAAAAACATAATGAGTTTTAAGATCATACTTAATTTTTTAAAATCTTTTTTTGCTTTGGCCGAAAGTAATTTTATAGCGACATAAAACAATGGAATCAACGTAAACAGCAACAAATATAAAACTGTGTATTTATATTCAGAAGCAAATTTTATGATGATAAACAACAATAAACCTATTGAAAAAAGACATAAAAACGCCGCTATTTTTTTTGCTCTTGAAACACCGAATAGAATAGGTAATGTATTCATATTTAATCTGTAATCGCCATTTACATCTTCAATATCTTTAACTAGTTCCCGAACCAAGTTTACTGAAAAAGCAAAACACGCCAATAGCAAAGTTACATATATGACCAAATGCTGATTGTTATTTTGAATTTCAAAATCTATGTCTAATAATAACAAAGTAACAATACTCATTGCCACTAAAAATGAGATTGTAATATTGCCAATCAGCGGTTTCGACTTTAATTTTTGGGAATAGAAATAGAGTAGCAGGGAGGTGGAAATAGGAATGAAAGAATAGGTTGGCTTTTGAATGGAAAGTGACAATCCAATTCCTAAAACAATTCCCAAAGTATTGGTTATTAAATATAATCTTTGGGCGCTTTCAACTGTAAAAAATTTAGCAACAATAACCTTCTGCGGTTTATTGATTAAATCGGTCTTTAAATCAATGATATCGTTCAAAATATACCCGGCGGCAGTTACCAAAAGAATGGCAATAACCAAAATAAAAAACTGAAATACTGAAAGATTTGTTGTTGCGTTAAAAGTGGTAAAAAAAAGAAATTTAAGCAGTAATTGAATGTATAGCAACAGCAGTAAGTTTTTCCATCTGATTAATCTAAAAAATGCCGCCAATTTCATTCCCACTAATTGAAGTCCTTTTTAATTCGGTCTAAACGAATTTTGCTGTCTCTGTCCTTAATGGCTTCGCGTTTGTCGTAGTTTTTCTTTCCTTTTGCCAGGGCGATTTCCAGTTTTGCCCAGCCTTTATCGGTTAAAAATAGACGCAATGGAACGATGGTTAAGCCGGCATTTTGAACTTCTTTCAGCAATTTTTTCAATTCGCGTTTGTTTAATAGCAGTTTCCGTTCACTTTTCGGATTGTGGTTAAATGCATGACCATAAATATATTCTTCAATAAACATATTGATGGCAAACAATTCGCCTTTCTCATTAAACTCACAAAAACTTTCCGTAATTCGGGCTTTGCTTTCGCGAATCGATTTAATTTCGGTTCCCGTAAGCTGAATTCCCGCAATATATTTGTCCAGAATCTCATATTCAAACCGCGCCTTCTTGTTTTTTATGTTGATTTTTTTCTGCATATTGATGGCAAAGGTAATTAAAACACTTCGAAAATTGATTTAATAAAAATTAAAAATCACAGTATAACAAGAGGTCGGTAAACTGATTTCCTAGAATGGTGACAATGTACAAATGAGAAAATTCTGCATCATCCATTTCTAAATATTTCTGTTGCTTGATCAATCCGTTCACAAACTGCGGAATGGTGTTGCTGTGACCAACAATTAAAACATTTTTACCCTCATTTTCAAGTTGAAAAAGATCAAAATCTACTTTTGAAGGATTGTAAATTATGGGTTGTAAATTGAACTCTTTTGCAATTGGCCCAGCGGTATTGAGCGTTCTTTTATAATTGGTTGAATAAATGGCATCAAATGAAACGTCTTGTAAAACTTTTTTCCAATTTTCGGCTCTTTGCGCACCTCTTTCATTTAAATCGGGATTTTCATCAGCAGGATTTTCCTTAACTTTTTCAGCATGTCTTATCAAATAATAGGTGGATGTTTTTTCACCCAATTCTTGCGCTTGCAAAGTTGTCATAGTTATGTATAAAAGTCCGAATAATATAATTTTCCTCATTTATAATTTTTTATAAAGAAACAAATAAAACTGTTTAAAAAACTGGTTTAACCACAATTTTCACAAAGAAAGCACAATGTTCGCAAAGTTAAAGTTTTTAAAAGTTTCCATTTGCGTGTCTTGCGAAAAACCTTGCGTTCCTTGCGCTTAGAAATGAGTGCTTTTAAAACTGTCTTTTATTCATTATTTTTATTTCTGAACACAATTTTATCATCAAAAGCATCGAGTAAAATATGGCTGTCAGAAGTTATTCTGCCTGATAAAATTTCTTTGGACAATTCATTCAGCACTTCTTTTTGAATCACCCGTTTTACGGGTCTTGCCCCAAATTGCGGATCATAACCTTTTTTTGCCAATGCTTGAATTACTTCTTCAGAAAAATCGATATGGATATCTTTTGTCAACAACATTTTCGCCAATGCATCTAATTGAATTTTAACAATTTGTTTAATTTCAGATTCATTTAAAGGCGTAAACATGATAATCTCATCAATTCGGTTTAAAAATTCAGGTCTGATGGTTTCTTTTAACAAAACCAGAACTTCCGCTTTTGTGGCTTCAGTAATTAAATCGCGTCTATTCATATCTATTTTTTCAAACCTTTCCTGAATAATTGTAGATCCCATATTTGAGGTCATAATGATAATGGTGTTTTTGAAATCGGCAACCCGGCCTTTATTGTCCGTCAATCTTCCTTCATCCAAAACCTGCAATAAAATATTAAAAGTATCTGGATGTGCTTTTTCAATTTCATCCAATAAAATTACGGAATAGGGTTTTCTTCTGACGGCTTCTGTCAATTGCCCGCCTTCTTCATAGCCAACATATCCCGGAGGCGCACCCACCAATCTGCTTACGGCGTGACGTTCCTGATACTCACTCATATCAATTCGCGTGATAGAATTTTCTGTATCAAATAAATATTCGGCCAATGCTTTTGCAAGCTCCGTTTTACCAACACCCGTTGTACCCAAAAATAAAAAGGTACCCAATGGTTTTTTCACATCTTGCAATCCGGCTCTAGATCTTCTTACGGCATCTGCCACTGCAGCTATTGCTTCATCCTGTCCAACAACTCTGTTGTGCAATTCATCTTCTAAATTCAGCAACTTTTCACGATCGCTTTGCAGCATTTTTGTAACCGGAATTCCTGTCCATTTAGCCACAACTTCAGCAATATCCTCACGCGTAACTTCTTCTTTGATTAAAGAGAAATCTTGGTTTTCAGCCAATTCCTTTTGAAGTTTTACTAATTTATCTTGCTCTTCTTTAATTTTTCCATAGCGAATTTCAGCCACTTTTCCGTAGTCACCGTCACGTTCGGCGCGTTCGGCTTCCAATTTAAAATTTTCTATGGCTTCCTTGCTTGTTTGCGCTTTTTCGACCAATTCTTTTTCACCGATCCATTTCGCATTTATGTCGTTTCGTTTTTCTTTTAAATTGGCGACTTCTTCTTTTAGAAAAGCCAATTTCTTTTCATCTTTTTCACGTTTAATGGCTTCAATTTCAATCTCAATCTGCATTATTTTACGGTCTAAAACATCCAATTCCTCAGGCTTTGAATTTATTTCCATGCGTAATTTTGCCGCTGCTTCATCCATTAAATC
>DAIQBF010000086.1:0-11278 GCA_036781305.1 Lutibacter sp. | reverse complement strand
TAATTCGCTCATTTAAATCAATATATTCCCAAACAACTTTAGACCAAAGAATATCCCTGTCATCAACATATCCATAAGCCAGTGGTTTATCATTATCAACAGCCTTTTGGGCTTCCGTTTTTTTTCCAATATCAGAAGGTTTCTTGGCATTCAACAAATTTGACTGCGCATACATGGTATTAAACAGCACAAATGCCAAAATAAAAATCCCGATATTTTTCTTATTCATCATTTAAAATTTATTTTATTGAATTTCAATACTCACTGCCGAAGCATCTTTAATTTTATAGGAACTGTTACCTGATAACGACGATTTTATGTCGAATATTGTAACAACATCTCCTCTTTTTGCTTTACCAATCGCTTTTTGCGCTGCGTCATTCATTCTGCTTCCGCTAACCACTACGGCAGATTGTCCAGGCACCTTTAAAGTAAATCCTGATGTATTAAGTGTTAAGTCGAAATCAAAATCAGGTAATTCTGCACCAACTGTAGAATTTTCTAAACTTGCTGAAGGCATTTTAACATAACCCGATTGCTTCCTTATTGTGCCTTGCGGTGAAGGAATATCCTTAATTCTAAAATCTTGCGATGAACTTACCGATTGTCCGTTAGGAAGTTTTCCCGTAACATTTATTTTAACTTCTCTACCTACACCGGGTGTCATAATATATTTGCCTATACCGCTTGTTTTAGATAATCCTGCACCAGATGCATTCACTAAATTATCCGGTATTCCTGGAATAGAAATCGTCATTGGGTTGGCAACGCCTCGGTAAACAACATTCATTTTATCGGCAGAAATTACTGCGCTGTTTGGTTTTGGAATAACGGCGTAAGAACTGTTAATTTCAATCTCAACCGGTTGTCCGTTTTCAATAAAAACAAATTTTCCCTTTATTTCACGTTCTCCGACCGAACCTGCCGGAAAATCTAATATCGCTCCTCCATTTTGAATATCAGCGATTTTCTGGCCATTAACAATAACTTCGGAAGGGATCAAAGAATCGTCATAACGTCCTAAAACAATTTTTCCTTTAAAGTTTTCCCCTTGAAAAAAAGCGGATTTTTCAGGAATTAAAATAGTTTTGTAATTGGACATAGAAACATCGCTTTCTAATTGCCCCCCTAACAATGTCCCGAAAATTTCAGATTGCGTTGTTGAGATATCGGTTTGCATGGAGGTTAAATTGGTAACCGTAGAAATTAGAGGAAAACCCTCATACCTGTTTTTTAACCAAAGTTGCTTGCCGTCATCGGTCTTTTGAGGAGAAGTGTCGAATCGACTTTTAATATTTGCCGCTAACTGACTTTTTTCTCCAACAAGTTGAATTATTGCATCTCTATAACCATTTACATTGTCTAAGAATTCCTGGCCTTCCGTTGTAAATTTATCGCCTTTAAAAAAGTGTTCATCGACGATGTTGGTCTGATCCATTGTTTCGTAGTCTTTCTGATCTTCAAAACCTTTAAGAAGAAATCGTTTTTTTTCTTCTAAATATTCATTGAATTTTGAAGATAGCTTATCCACTTGGGTAGCTTTCTCATAAAGGCTACTGTATTTTTCAGACTGTTCTGCTGCTTTTGTTGCTAAATTTTCAAGAGTTGCCTTATTTTTTACAGTCGCAGTAATGTTATTTTCCGCAAGTTTCTCATTCATATACCCAAAAGCAGAAAGTACCTCTTTCGACATTTGCATAGCAATCATTGAAATGAAAACTAAGTACATTATGTTAATCATTTTCTGTCTAGGTGATAATTTACCTGAAGCCATACCAATTAGTTTTTAAGTTAATAATTAATTTATTTCCCAACTAATTAGTTTTTAATTGACATAGCTGATAACATACCGCCATAAACACCATTAAGTGAAGATAGATTTGTTGCCAATGATTCCATTTGTTCTTTTAATCTGGTTGCATTTTCAGTTACCTGTAAATTAATTTCAGCTTGATGGCTAGAACTTTCCACTTGTACTTTATACAAGCTATTTAAAGATTCCATTTGTGCTGCGGCCAAAAACATTTGCTCGCTATATTTACTCGTTGCAGCAATTGAGTCAACTGCTGGGGCAATATTTTCTGCAGCTCCTTTAAAATTTTGAATGCTTTCGCTTAAACTTTGCATTAAATCCGCATCTAATTTTGCGTCTTTAAGCATATCGTCCAATTTTTGTGAAAGCAAACTTTGAACTTCTTTTGCTTCTGCGGCATCTTTTGTGCGCTTATTTCCATCCGCCAATTCCGGATAAATTAATGCCCAGTCAAAATCTTCTTCAACAGAATCAAATGCAGAGATAAAAAACACCAATGCTTCCACAATCATACCAATAGATAACATTGCTCCACCGCCAGTCCAGTGTTGAATTTTAAATAATGCGCCTAATATTACAATAGATGCTCCAATACCATAAGCGTAATTAAATAATTTTTTTCTATTTTTTGATTGTGCCATAATTAAAGTTTTTTAGTTTGTTTGTTCTTTTGGTTGATTTTATTCTCCGTTTATATTGGTGCCAAGAAAATCTTGTACAGTCCTAAAACCAATATAGCTTCTGGCCGAGTCAGCGTACTCGTAATCACGAGTGCTTACCTCTAAAAAGTATGCTACATCTTTCCAAGAGCCTCCACGGATTACTTTTCGTTTATTTTCCCCTATTTCAACATTTGGATTCATTGTGGAACCAATATAATAGGACGCTTCACTATAGGCTGTATTTGTCCATTCTGAAACATTACCCGCCATATTATACAATCCATAGTCATTTGGGAAGAATGATTTTGCCTCCATGGTATATAAAGCACCGTCAACGGAATAATTACCTCTATCTGGTTTGAAGTTTGCCAAAAAACAACCTCTATCGCTTGTGGTGTATGGACCTCCCCAAGGGTATGTAGCATTTTCCAGACCGCCACGCGCAGCATATTCCCACTCCGCTTCCGTCGCCAATCGAAATTGAGGAATTATGGTAGGATTTTTCTTAGTGCTTAAATAATCATTTTTCTTTTTGGTTCTCCAACGGCAAAAAGCCTTTGCCTGCATCCATGACACACCAACTACAGGATAATCATTGTAGGCTTGATGATAAAAATAGTCCTGATGCATTGGATCATTGTATGAATAATTGTAGTCTTTTATCCATACTGTTGTATCAGGATATACCGATACAACTTCTGTTTTAATAAAATCTCTTCTGTTTGCGTTATTTCTTCCTGCTCCTTCTTGATCTAACCAAGAAAATTTAAACTTTAATTTTTTAGGATTTACCATTCTTCTGCCTTCAAAACTATCTTCAATAGGCATTAAAATTGAATCTATCATCACTTCGGCATATTCTTCGCTAGGAAATTCATTGACATTCCATACAATTTTTTCATCCCAATTCAGCATTTTACCTTGTGTAGGGGAATTAATGTCTCCCAAGCTTCCATAGGTTTTCATCATATATTTTTGATAAGGAGACATTCTAGTGGTGTCAATATCTAAAAATTGATAATCTTCCAACACAATGTCTCCTTCTGAAGACATCAATTCGGAAAATAAGGCCAACTCAGTTCTTACAATGGAATCTCGAACCCAAAAAACGAATTCTTTGTATTCGCTATTGGTAATTTCAGTTTCATCCATATAATATGGACGCACAGTTACAGTTCTGGTTGGAGAATTTAAGGCCCCTGCAACATCTTCGCTTTGTTTCCCCATCGTAAATGATCCTCCGGGTATTAAAGTCATGCCTAAAGGCTTTTGAGAATGCCACTTACTGCCTGATCTCACACCAACTAATTCTCCTTGATCGCTAGATCCACAACTATATGTAACTAAGACTAGTAAAATATACAACGATATTTTCTTCATATTTTTTTTCTTAATCCTTCTAAGGCAAACGTATTACTAATTAAATTAAAAAACAATTTTTTATCTTATCAGTATAAAACAAAAATAAATATTTTTAGAATACAGCATATCTTTTTTTACACTAACTTTTTAAGCGTTTTTAACCATCTATCAGGAATTTCTTGATTGGTTGCGCTAATATAATCTTGGTATGTACAAGGTATTAACGCATGTCTCTTAAATTTATTACTTTCATTTAAATTAATTTCCATCCACCAACGACCAGATTTATTGCTTTTATAAAAATTCAACACTTGGTTTTCAATGGGCACTATATATTTTTGGTAATTGTCTTTTAGTCCGAAAGGGTAATCATTCGCTCTATAATTAACGCCTTCTATAAAATACCATATCATTTGTGAAATTAACTGTGCTGTTTGGTTTTTAATGTCAAATATGGAATTGTATTCATAAATTCCGAAAGAAGTCACTTTATCGCTGATGCCGGCATATCTTGAAATGGCACAGATTTCGGCGCCTGTAAACCCGTTGGGTGTGGCGTTATTGTTGGCTGGAGCGTCAGCATTTTTTACCGAGGACAAATCGATGCTCACAATATCGGCATCGCGTAAAACAGGCTCAACCAATTGAATTGCGCTCGAAACTTCGCCCAACCTATAGGCTTCAAAAAACAAACCATCCAACAAATCAATTTCATTTTGGGAGTTTAGGTAGGTTTGGTAGCCAACATTGCTGAAATTAAATAAATTATTTGGCTGGTTCATTACAACCTTGCTTAAATAGGATTGAGAGGTTAAATCGTCCTCAATGGCACCTAAATCAAATCTATTGTCAACTGAAACGATATTTACGGTTTGCTCCAACTTGTCGTAAGCCCTGTAATTTGCATAGGTTAAATCGTGCCCTCCGCCAATAATTATGGGAATAATTCTGTTTTTTATGAGGTACGTCAATAATTCTCCCAGTGCAAAATAAGTATCTTCTATTGCACTTCCCTGCGGAATATTCCCAATGTCAGCAACGCTGATTGGCCAATTCCCGGGAAATAGTTTGTAGAGTTCTTTTCTGATTTCATTTAAATTGCAACCTGTTTCATGATTTCCGATAGCAGCTCGACCTTCTTCAACCCCAATAATGACTATTTTTTTATTGGCCAAATCAGGAAACCCGTTTTGTGCAGAATAGATTTCGATATTTCGTCCAAACGATTGGTCGGATTGCAAGTTTGCCTGTTCCAATAACGCACTATCAATAGGTTTAAGGTAATCGAAATTCATTTTTCAGGGGTTGTAAGATTTCTTTTTCGATGGCAATATAATAAAAAAATTATTTTTTCGTAGTTTTTCTTTTAGATGTTTTCTTTTTTGGTGCGTTTTTCTGAATTATTTCTTTAACATCTTCCAAAGTTAATTTACTTGGATCAACTGTTTTTGACAATTCAATTTTTGTTTTTCCCTTAATAATATTTGATCTTCCCCAACGAGCTTTCTCTACGGAAATCCCTTCTTCAGGCCAATGATGAATGACCTTTTCAATATCTTTACGTTTCTTGTCTTCAATTAATTCAACAACATCTTTTTCGGTTAAATTATCGAAATCATATTTTTTATTTACGTTGATGTAAATTCCGTTCCATTTCAAAAATGGGCCGAATCTTCCAACGCCTTTTTGAACCGGAATATTTTCGTAGTCACAAATTGGGGCATCTGCTTTTTGTTTTTCCAGAATTAATTCAATGGCTCTGTTAATATCAACCGACATCGGGTTTTCATCTTTTGGAATCGAAACGAACATGTCGTCAAATTTAATATATGGACCAAAACGTCCAACTGCAACCACCACTTCTTTCCCTTTGTAATCTCCAATTGTTTTTGGAAGTTTAAACAAATCCATCGCTTCTTCATAAGTGATGGAAGTCAATGTTTGATCTCCTTGTAAACTTGCAAACTTCGGTTTTTCTTCATCTGTTGCTTCCCCAATTTGAACCATAACGCCAAATCTTCCCAAACGCGCATATACGTTTTTGCCACTTTCTGGGTCAACGCCCAATAAGCGTTCGCCTTTAGCCCTGTCGGCATTTTCGGCAACATCTTCAACCATAGGATGAAATGATTTGTAAAAATCTTTAATCATTTTAATCCAATTTTCTTTTCCTTCTGCAATATCATCAAATTCTGATTCCACTTTTGCCGTAAAACCAAAATCTAAAATATTGGAGAAATTCTCCACCAAAAAATCGTTTACAATATTTCCAATATCGGTAGGAACTAACTTCCCTTTATCTGAACCAACTTTTTCGGTTAACTTTTTGGTAATTACTTCACCGCCTTTTAATTTTAACTCGGTATAGCTTCTGTCTTCACCTTCAATGGTTCCTTTTTCCACATATTCTCTTTTTTGAATGGTTGAAATTGTTGGCGCGTAAGTTGACGGACGGCCAATTCCCAATTCTTCCAATCTTTTTACGAGTGCCGCTTCGGTATAACGGTAAGGAGCTCTCGTGTAACGCTCGGTTGCCGTAATAGATTTATTAACCAAGGCTTCCCCTTTATATAAATTCGGTAACATTCCTTCTTGCTCCTCATCTTCATTGTCGGTTCCTTCTAAATATACTTTTAGAAAACCTTCAAACTTAATCACTTCACCATTCGCAGTAAAAACTTCTTTGTTATTGGTATTTGTAATTTTTACATTGGTGCGTTCCAATTGTGCATCGCTCATTTGCGAAGCAATGGTTCTTTTCCAAATTAAATCGTACAACCTGTCTTGGTCATAATCAATGGAAACAGATTGAAGGCTCATACTTGTTGGCCTGATAGCTTCGTGAGCTTCTTGGGCACCTTTTGCTTTTGTGTGAAAACTTCTCGGTTTGCTGTATTCTTTTCCGTAAGAGGAAATAATTTCTTCTTGTGCCTCAATTTTTGCATCTTCCGATAAATTAAGACTGTCTGTTCTCATATAAGTGATCAATCCGGCTTCATACAACCGCTGTGCAATCATCATCGTTTTAGCTACCGGAAAATATAGTTTTCTGGAAGCTTCTTGTTGTAATGTTGAAGTTGTGAATGGTGCTGCCGGAGATTTTGTGGCCGGTTTTTTCTGTAAATCGGAAACTTTAAATTTGGCGTTTATGCAAGAATTCAAAAATGATGCTGCTTCTTCTTTGCTATCGAAATTTTTCGGCAAAGATGCTTTAAATTTTTTATCTTCCTCCGTAATAAACTGTCCAATTACTTTATAGGAAGCCTGAGGGACAAAACTTTTTATTTCGCGTTCTCTTTCAACAATTAAACGAACAGCAACAGATTGAACTCTCCCTGCCGACAAACCTCCTTTAACTTTTCGCCAAAGCACAGGCGATAACTCATAGCCGACCAACCTGTCCAAAACCCTGCGTGCCTGTTGTGCGTTTACCAAATTGTAATCGATACTTCTCGGATTTTCAACAGCTGTTAATATGGCTTTTTTAGTAATTTCATGAAAAACAATTCGTTTTGTGGTTGTCTCCTTTAATTTTAATTGCTCATACAAATGCCAGGCAATGGCCTCACCTTCTCTGTCCTCGTCCGATGCCAACCAAACCATATCAGCTTTTTTGGCCAAATCCTTCAATCTTTTTACCAAGGCCTTTTTATCAGTAGGAACCACATATTTCGGACTAAAATTACCCTCAACATCAATGCCTATTTCTTTGGAAGGTAAATCGGCAATATGTCCAAAACTGGATTCCACCTGAAAATCTTTTCCCAAAAATTTTTCAATGGTTTTTGCTTTTGCAGGTGACTCTACGATTACTAAATTTTTCGCCATATTTAATTTTTATAATTTTAAAACCTTCCTAAATTCGTTTTCCGCTTCAATAAAAACACTTTATATAATTCGGGTTTTGGATTGCAAAAGTATATAGAATTTTTTTAATTTGAATAAGAACCTTTAAAAACTCTACTTTTTTACGCTTTTTTCCAATGTTAATTTTCTGCCAATCTGTCATATTTTTAAAAAATTGGTTATATCTTTGCCGTCCAAGAAAGACTTATGGACAAAGAAAAAATTATAGAAGAAAAAAATCAGGGTCAAGCCCTTTTAACCGAAAAGATTGAAGGAAATACCAAAAAACTTTATATTGAAAGCTATGGTTGTTCCATGAACTTAAACGACAGTGAAATAGTCGCTTCCATTCTTTCAAAACAAGGATATAATACCACGCATTTACTGGAAGAAGCCGACTTGGTTTTGGTGAATACGTGTTCTATTCGAGAAAAGGCGGAGCAAACTGTTCGCAAACGTCTGGAGAAATTCAATGCCGTAAAAAAGATAAATCCGTCTATGAAAGTAGGGGTTTTGGGATGTATGGCCGAACGTTTAAAAGCCAAACTTTTAGAAGAGGAAAAAATTGTTGATTTGGTTGTTGGACCAGATGCCTATAGAGATTTACCAAATTTATTGGAAGAAATAAATGCCGGTCGCGATGCTGTAAATGTCATTTTATCAAAGGATGAAACTTATGGAGATGTTTCTCCTGTTCGATTGAACAGCAACGGTGTTTCCGCTTTTGTTTCCATCACAAGAGGCTGCGACAATATGTGCACTTTTTGTGTGGTGCCTTTTACACGCGGTCGTGAACGCAGCCGTGAACCCAACAGCATTTTACAAGAAATAAAAGAACTTAGCGAAAAAAACTACAAAGAAATTACGCTTTTAGGCCAAAATGTGGACAGTTATCTTTGGTATGGCGGCGGTTTGAAAAAGGATTTTAAAAACGCTTCTGAAATTGCTAAAGCAACAGCGGTGGACTTTTCACAATTGTTAGCTATGGTGGCAACGGCATTTCCTAAAATGAGGATACGTTTTTCCACTTCAAATCCGCAAGACATGAGTTTGGAGGTCATTTATACGATGGCAAAACATGAAAATATTTGCAATTATGTTCATTTGCCTATACAATCCGGAAGCACTTCTGTCTTAAAAAGAATGAATCGCCAGCATACGCGTGAAGAATATTTGGAATTGATTGACAACATTCGCAAAATTATTCCAGATTGCGGCTTGTCACAAGATATAATGACCGGTTTTTGCGGAGAAACAGAAGAAGAACACCAAGAAACTTTGAGTTTATTGGAATATGTGAAATACGATTTCGGATTTATGTTCTCTTATTCTGAACGTCCGGGAACTTTGGCTGAGAAAAAAATGGAAGACGATGTTCCTTTTGAAGTTAAAAAAAGACGACTTGCCGAAATCATTCTATTACAACAAAAACACAGTTTGTACCATACAGAAAAATTTGTTGGAAAAACAGTTGAAGTATTGATTGAAGGCGCTTCAAAAAAATCTGATAAACATTGGAAAGGAAGAAATTCACAAAATGCAGTGGTGGTTTTCCCTAAGGGAGATGAAAAATTAGGCGATCTTGTAAACGTTTATATTGAAGATTGCACTTCTGCCACGCTAATAGGAAAAAGAATTTAGCCTATGGAATCATTACAGGCAATAAAACAACGTTTTGGAATTATTGGAAACGATTCTCACCTGAACCGAGCTCTTGAAAAAGCGATTCGGGTTGCACCAACTGATATTTCAGTATTGGTTACCGGCGAAAGCGGTGTTGGCAAAGAGAGTATCCCTAAAATAATTCATCACTTATCGCACCGTAAACACGCAAAATATATTCCCGTTAACTGCGGTGCAATTCCTGAAGGAACTATTGACAGTGAATTATTTGGCCATGAAAAAGGCTCATTTACAGGCGCTACCACCGCAAGAAGTGGCTATTTTGAAGTTGCAGACGGCGGCACTATTTTTTTGGATGAAGTTGGCGAATTGCCTTTAACCACCCAAGTCAGGCTATTGCGCGTATTGGAAAATGGAGAGTTTATTAGAGTGGGTTCCTCACAAGTGCAAAAAACCAATGTGCGCATTGTTGCCGCCACCAATTTAAATATGCAACAAGCCATCAATAAAGGAAAATTTAGGGAAGATTTATATTATCGTTTAAGCACCATTGAAATAAATTTACCGCCATTGCGCGAACGTGTTGCCGATATTCATTTGTTGTTTAGAAAATTCGCCTCAGATTTTGCCCAAAAGTATAAAATGCCATCGGTTAAACTTTCTGACAATGCCGTTAGGGTATTGGAAAATTATGGATTCCCGGGAAATATTCGCCAATTGCGAAATATTGCAGAAGAAATTTCAGTGGTAGAAGAAAATAGGTTAATTTCCTCTGAACGATTGTTACAATATTTACCTGCCAAAGGCACCAATTTACCAACAATCATCGACAGTAAAAAATCGAGCAGTGAGTTTTCTTCAGAACGGGAAATTATGTATAAAATTTTGTTCGATATGCGGAACGACATTAACGATTTGAAAAAATTAACGCTGGATTTAATACAAGGTGGCAATATTGAAAAAGTTAAAGAGGAAAGCAAAAAATTAATTCAGAAAATATACAAAGAAAATGCTTTAGACTCGGAAACAGAAGATCAGGTGGAAGTTGTAAGATTAAATGAAAAATATAAAGATTCCGACTCTTATGAATTTGAAGAAACCATTGATGCGGATGAAAGTTTGTCCATTCAAGATAAAAAAATCGAAATGATAAAAAAATCATTGGAACGCAACAAAGGCAAACGAAAACTTGCCGCAAAAGAATTGGGGATTTCTGAAAGAACTTTGTATCGAAAAATAAAACATTACGATCTATAATTAAAATAAGTAACTTTGGAATTAATTTTCTAAGCATTAAAAAAACATCAAAACAACAGAATGAAAAAAATTAGTTACCTTATAGTATTGCTGCTTATTTTTACCACGCAAAGTTGTGGAATTTATTCGTTTACGGGAACTAATATACAACCTGATGTAAAAACAATTCAAATTGATTATTTCCCAAACAATGCCCTTTTGGTTGAACCCACTTTAAGTCAGCTATTTACGACTCGTTTACAGGATTTGTTTTTACAGCAAACCAATTTAAGTTTGGTAAAAACGGGAGGAGATTTGCAATTTGAAGGCGAGATTACTGGATACAAAATTAATCCAATGACAGCAACAGCGGAGCAAACTGCCGCACAAAACCGACTCACCATTACAGTAAATGTGCGTTTTTACAACAACAAGCTAAAAGAAGATAGTTTTGAACGTTCCTTTTCGCACTATTATGATTATGATGGAAATGCGCAATTGACCGGCGGTATTTTAGATGACGCTTTCAATGAAATTTTAGAGCGAATCACACAGGATATTTTTAATGCTTCTGTGGCAAAATGGTAAATTTATGAACAGCGCCGAATTTACCAATTTATTGCAATTTCCCAAAAATATTGATGCTGAAAAAACGCAAGCATTGAATGAAGTTATTGCAGAATTCCCCTATTTTCAGCCGGTAAGGGCCATGCAGCTAAAAGGTCTCAATAAAACA
>DAIQBF010000085.1:0-11294 GCA_036781305.1 Lutibacter sp. | reverse complement strand
AATGGCGAACCTGCCTACCGGCAGGCAGGTTTACCTGCCGATAGGCAGGCAGCAGCTGTACCAATAAAAAAATAAAAATTAAACAGATGAAATTACTTTTAAAAATACTGTTAACAGCAGCGGCTGTTTTAATAATTGCCCATTATTTAACGGGCGTTTCGGTCGAAAATTATACCAGTGCAATAATTGTTGCAATTGTTTTGGGCATCTTGCGAATTACCGTAAAACCAATTCTCATAATATTAACATTGCCTGTAACCATCCTAACTTTGGGCTTGTTTTTGTTGGTAATCAATGCATTAATTATTATGTTCGCCGATAATCTTGTCAGTGGTTTTCAGGTATCTGGCTTTTGGATTGCTTTATTATTTAGTCTGATACTCTCCATATTTCAGTCTATTTTATATTCATTTATAGACGAATAGAAAGAAAATAGTTGAATTTGAAGCGGTTAAATATTTGTTGGATGCTTAAAAAATAGTACTTTTGCACCCAATTTTGAACGATTTAAGATAAAAACAGCATAAAATGAATATTACAAAAGAAAATATTGATGCGTTAAATGCAGTGGTAAAGGTTGAAATATCAGCCGCAGATTACCAAGAAAAAGTAGAGAAAATTTTACAGGATTACCGTAAAAAAGCCGATATTCCAGGATTTAGAAAGGGACAAGTGCCTTTAGGAATGGTTAAAAAACAGTATGGTAAATCTATTATGATTGATGAGGTTAACAAACTGTTGCAAGAGGCCTTAAACAATTTTTTAATCGAAGAAAAATTGGATATTCTTGGAAATCCATTGCCTAAAATGGAAGAGGAGTTTTCTTGGGACAAAGAAGATTACACTTTTGAATTTGAATTGGGTCTTGCTCCTGAATTTGAGGTGAACCTTGATGCAAAAAATAAGGTGACACAATACAATATTGTTGCAGATAAGGAATTGTTAAAAAAAGAAGTTGAAAATATCAGAAAGCGTTTCGGGAAATTGGTTCCTAAAGAAACTGTTGAAGAAGGTGTTAATATTGCTGGAACTTTTGTAAACGAAGAAAAAGAAATCAACAAAAAATCAACAATTGCTTTAGAATCCATAAAAGGAAAAGCAAATCAACAAAAATTTCTTGGAAAAAAAGTTGGTGATGTTGTTGAATTAAACACCAAAGGTTTGTTTGATGACGATCATAAATTAATGGGTGCTTTGGATTTAAGCCATGATGAAATTCATGGGATTGAAATTCCTGTAACTTTTACCATTGAAGAAATTAATGCCAATGAACTTGCAGAAATTAATCAGGAATTGTTTGATAAAATTTTTGGCGCTGACGTTGTGAAATCTGAAGAAGAATTAAAAGCCAAGATAAAAGAAGACGCCGAAAAGCAATTTCAAACTCAGGCTGATCAACAATTATTGAATGCGGTAACCGAATATTTGGTGGAAAACACAAAATTTGATTTACCAGCTGAATTTCTTAAAAAATGGATGGTTGTTGCCGGTGAAAAACCGATGACTCCGCAGGATGCTGCAGACGAATATGAAAAATCAGAAAAAGGTTTGCGTTACCAATTAATTGAAGGTAAAATTTTAAAGGACAATAAACTTCAAGTTAGTTTTGAGGAGTTGAAAGACTTTACCAAAGGATTTGTAAAAACTCAAATGGCGCAGTACGGACAATTAAATCCGGAAGAAAAAGAATTGGATGATATTGCCCAACGTGTTTTAAGCAATCAAGATGAAGCCAAACGTTTGCAAGAGCAATTGGTTAGTCAAAAATTACTGAATTTCTATAAAGAAAAAATCACTTTTAAAACAAAAGATGTGAACTATGAAGAGTTTGTAAAAGAAGTTTACAAATAATAGTTTTCATTTTATAAAATAATAAACCGAGCTGTTTAAGAAATCTTGAAAACCGTCATTCTGAACTTGTTTCAGAATCTCATCTTGCTGATAATCAATTATTATGAGAACCTGAAACAAGTTCAGGTTGACGAAAATTTCACTTCTTAAACATCTCGGTTTTTTTTTTTTTTTTTTATATTTATAATTTATCTAAACCTACTTCTTTTTTTGCCCGCGAGTTAGCGGTTTCTTGTATTTTTTTACAATTTCCCGGCGGTAAGAGCCGCCTAAATTTACTTTTCTGTTTTTCTCTTTTTTCTCGTGAAATGCCAATCCGCCAACAACGGCTTCCGTTTTCTTTTCATTTGAAGATTCTTCGAGTTCTGATCTCGGAATTTCCTCATCAATCAATTGGGTTGAAATCTCTATAGCTTCAGGAAGGTCGAAAACATCAATTTCCCGGTTCATCAACAATTCAATTTCACCTAAATAATCTGCTTCAGCTTCCGTAAATAAAGAAATTGAAGTTCCCAATTGTTCGGCACGGCCGGTTCTTCCAATTCGGTGAATATAATTTTCGGGTTCTTTTGGAATGTCGAAATTTATTACGTGACTCACATTGGTTAAATCCAAACCACGCGCAATAATATCGGTGGCAATTAAAACAGAAATGCTGCCTTTTTCAAATTTTTCAACCGAACGCAAACGATAATTTTGTGTTTTGTTGGAATGAATTACCGCCACTTGTTTTGGAAGTGCGAGATCCATTTCATCAAAAAGAATGGTGGCTTGTTTTTTGTTCTTCACAAACACCAACACCTTGTTAAAGGTCTTTTTGTCTTGAAGAATATCTTTTAAAAAGTTGACTTTCGTGTAAAAATTTGGAACCGGATAGGCTTGTTGCTGAATGGTGTCTAACGGACTTCCGCTGGTTGCGACTTCAATTTTAATCGGGGATTTAAAAAAAGTATCCAATAAATTATCGACTTCTTTGGTTAAAGTTGCCGAAAACAAAATGCTTTGACGCTTTTTTGGCAACAGATCCATCAAGGTGATTAATTGTGGCCTAAAACCCAGATTCATCATTTCATCAACTTCATCAATCACAAATTTTTGAATAAATTTCAGTTTTAAAACGCCATCCAAAGCCAAATCCAGCAAACGACCTGGAGTGGCAACTAAAATATCCAAACCTTCATGAATCATTTGCTTGTTGGTATTTATATTGGTGCCACCGTAAATTCCTGCAAAACGAACATTAATATATGGTGTTAAACTTCTTATGTCTTCAACTACCTGAACCACCAATTCCCGGGTTGGAACAATAATTAAAACCCGTGGGTGTTTTTGATCAGAGTAGGTATGTTGTCTTAATATTGGCAGCAAATAAGCAAATGTTTTACCTGTTCCCGTTTGGGCAATGCCAACCACATCTTTACTGCTCATAATCACCGAAAATGCTTTTTCTTGAATGGGCGTAGGAACTGTAAAACCTAGATCATCCAAGGCATTCAGTAAAAATCGGTTTAAATTTAAATCGGAAAAGGTCATTATTCTATTTTTTGCAAATGTAATACTTAATAAATTAATATGTAGGGACAGCTCGCGAGCTGTCTGTTCAGTTAATTACAAATTCGAGGGTTGGTGAGTTTTTTTCTAATCTGCGGAAGACGGAAGTCCGAAGACCGAAGTCCGAAGACGGAAGATGGAAGTCCGAAGACGGAAGACCGAAGACGGAAGTCCGAAGACCGAAGTCCGAAGTCCGAAGACGGAAGTCCGAAGACCGAAGACCGAAGACGGAAGTTAGGGAGCTATTTCAAACAACAACCAAGTATTTGGATCAAATTTAACGTCCTTCACTTCACCTTTTGTCTCAATTTCGTAGGGAACCGGCAATTTTGAAACCTGAATGGTTTTTATTTCAGAAGTGCCGTCGGTGTAAATTAATTCAACATCAATCGGAAACTCAAAAATAGTTTCTTGGGTTTGATCAATGAGAATGCGAAGCTTGTTTTGGTAATAGAGCCATGAAGTTTTTAAAATGGGGTGTCCAGTTTTTTGAAGCCATTGTGTAAAAAAAACATCTAAATTTTCGCCTGAAACTTCAGCCATTACATTTTTAAAGTCGTTGCTTGAAGCGTTTTGAAATTTAAATTTTTCATAATAGGTTTTAATCCCTTTCCAAAAAGCGTCATCCCCTAATTTTTTGCGAAGCATATGCAAAACCCAAGCGCCTTTTTCATAAGAATTGGCATTTAACAAGCTCATTAAATTTGTGTTTTCAGTATCAATTACCGGAGTTTGTTTCTTTTTGTAATAATTTAAAACAGTTTCCCGCTCGTTTTTTATTCTTTGTTGAAAAGCTGCTTCCCCTTTTGTTTCCAAAATATATAAATCTGCAAAATAGGTTGCAAAACCTTCGCTTAACCACAAATGTGGCCAATCAATTTCAGAAGCTGAATTCCCAAACCACTGATGCACTATTTCGTGTGCGATTAAATCCTCATGATTTTGTTTACCGTTCACGATTTTTTCAGAATAAAAAATCGCTCCGGCATTTTCCAGGCCTCCAAATTGTGTTTTGGATTGTACGTTTGCCAATTTTTGGTAAGGGTATTCGCCGAATTTTTCGATAAAAAAGTTTAATATATTATTTGCGTTGGCAAAATCGTAAAATCCCTTTTCTTTTGTTTGGGGATATACCCAGGTTGAAATCGGAATATTTTGCGTTTCGCCAATATATTGCACCGCAAAACGCGCAATGCCAATCGTCATCACTTTTGTTGGCAGCGGCACAATAGTTTTATAGTGATAAAGCTTTAAATCACCGGTTAAATTGGTTTCTTCAACTGAGAATCCATTTGCAATTACATGATAATGATTTGGCGCTATAATGGCATATTCAATCGTAGCTTTATCGGAAGGATGATCTACGCAAGGAAACCAATTTTGTGCCCTGTTTGGCCAATTGTCGGCGAAAAAAGTTCTGTCGCCGTAAAGGTTTTCGCCAATGATAAGTCCGTCCTTAGGAACGCCGTCATATTTTATTTCAAAGTTAAAAACACTGTCGGTATTGACAAAGTTTGGCTGAATGGTTATTTTATTGTTTGAATGTGTGAAAGCTACCGTATCCTTATTTTGAAAAACAGATTCGATGTTCATGCCCTTTCCTGTGGAATCTTTTTCGACAAAATCCAATTGAAATTCATTTACCAACTGTTTAAACTTTAAAGAAATGGTCATTGTGGCCTGAATTTGATTTGTGGAATCATTAACTTCTAACGCTAAATTATAATGTTTTACATCAATCTCATTAAATCGTTGTTTGTAGTTTTGGGCGGTAACGGCCAACTGAAATGACAGCAGGAATAAAATAAGCGTTAAAAGTTTCATCATAATAAAATAAGCGTTAAAAATTTCAAATATAGCCAAAATACAAATAAAAAAAGTCCGTTAACGAAAAACATCAGCGGACTTTTACAATTTTAATCGAAAATTAACCTTTATTGTAAAGCGTCACAATTTCTTTTAAATCCTGCAATTCTTTCGATTTAATTTTTTGGGAAATTTCAGGGGAGTCACTTAAAAAATCGCCCAAAACTCTATTGAATCTTGATCCAGATGAGGGAACTTTTAGGATTTCATCAAAAACTTTTTCTACATAATAGGTGGTTGATCCATTATAATCTCTTTCGTATAAGTTTAATCTTTTTCCTGCGGTAATTTGTTTTACCAAGATCATTTCGCCAGATTGGTAGATGCGCGTAAAATTTTCATCGCCTCTGGTGTAACTTTTTATGGAATCGATAGCTAGTTTTTGTTCGTTGCCATCAGCATCAATATAAGTTAAATGCAACAAACTTTTGGCATCGCTAACAGTTTCAATTTTTACATTTGCGATGGTGTCATAACGTTGGGTGATAATAGTTCCGTTTTCAAATTCTTGTGCGTAACTGCTTATTGATAAAATAAATAAGGAGATTGTTAATAAAATGTATTTCATTGCGTGTAATTTTTATTTAAAGATTTATATCAAAAATATGCTATCAAAGATAACGAATAATATTATGCGCGCATAGTAAAACGAAATAAAAAATCACTTTAATTTTAGATAAAACAACACAAATTTGTATTTCAGTTTAAAATAAATAAATACTTCATATCTTTGTGCTCTAAATACCTTAAAACACCGAAAAATGGATTACGGAAAAGAATTTAAAAAATACGCGACCAAGCACCAAGGAATCAATAGCATGTATTATGACAAGCTGGTTAGTAGCCTTACACCTTATATTATTGAAGAACGTCAGTTAAACGTTGCACAAATGGATGTGTTTTCGCGTTTGATGATGGACAGAATAATTTTTCTGGGAACGGGAATCGATGATTATGTTGCCAATATTATTCAGGCGCAATTGTTGTTTTTGGAAAGTGTGGACAGTGCAAAAGATATCAGTATCTATATCAATTCCCCAGGTGGTGGTGTTTATGCCGGTTTGGGAATTTACGATACCATGCAATTCATAAAACCCGACGTTGCAACAATTTGTACAGGAATAGCCGCGTCAATGGGTGCTGTTTTAATGTGCGCCGGAACAAAAGGAAAGCGTTCGGCATTGCCACATTCACGCGTGATGATCCATCAACCCTTAGGAGGAACCCAAGGTCAGGCAAGTGATATTGAAATTACAACCCGTGAAATTTTGAAATTAAAAGATGAATTGTATCAAATAATTTCAAAGCACTCAGGCCAAACCATGAAAAAAGTACACCATGATTCAGATCGTGATTATTGGATGAAAGCTGATGAAGCAAAAGCTTACGGAATGATAGATGAAGTTTTGATCAGAAAATAAATTGGTTATAGTTTCAAAAGAGAAAAACCAATAACTAATAACTAAAAACTAATAACTAAATAGGATGGCGAAAGATGAAGTGTTGGAATGCTCGTTTTGCGGACGTAAAAAGCCGGAAACAGATTTGCTTATTGCAGGTTTAGACGCGCATATTTGCGACAAATGTATTGAACAGGCCCATGGAATTGTGATGGAAGAAATTGCCGGAAATAATTCTTCTGCGCTTACCCAGGATTTGATTGTTAAAAAACCAAAAGAAATAAAATCCTTTATTGACCAGTATATGATTGGTCAAGATCAGGCAAAACGCGTGATGGCCGTTGCGGTTTACAATCATTATAAGCGTTTGTTACAGCCGGATTCTAAGGATGAAGAAGAAATTGAAATAGAAAAAAGCAATATTATTATTGTTGGAGAAACCGGAACAGGCAAAACCTTAATTGCACGTACCATTGCAAGAATGTTAAATGTGCCGTTTTGCATTGTTGATGCCACTGTTTTAACTGAAGCCGGCTATGTGGGCGAAGATGTGGAAACCATTTTAACGCGTTTGCTGCAAGTGGCAGAATATGATGTAAGCAAGGCCGAGCGAGGAATTGTTTTTATTGATGAAATTGATAAAATTGCCCGTAAAGGCGACAATCCTTCAATTACCCGTGATGTTTCTGGAGAAGGCGTTCAACAGGCTTTGCTAAAATTGTTGGAAGGTTCTGTAGTGAATGTTCCGCCAAAAGGAGGAAGAAAACATCCCGATCAAAAATTTATTGAGGTAAACACCAAAAATATTTTATTTATGGCCGGCGGTGCGTTTTCGGGAATTGAAAAAGTAATCGGAAAACGACTAAACCGTCAAGAAGTTGGATATGGTGCTTCCATAAAAGGAGATGTTGTTGATAAAGCAAATATGTTAAAATATATTATCCCTAAAGATTTAAGGGATTTTGGCTTAATTCCAGAGATTATTGGGCGTTTGCCGGTGTTGACACATATGAATCCTTTAGATGAAAAAACATTGAGGATGATTTTGACCGAACCTAAAAACTCCATCATCAAACAATACCAAAAATTATTTAAAATGGATGGCATTGATTTTACCATCAATGAAAGTGCGTTGATGTATATTGTTGACAAAGCGGTGGAATATAAATTAGGCGCTCGCGGACTTCGTTCTTTGTGTGAAGCCATTTTAACAGATGCCATGTTTGAGATGCCGGGAACTGGTGAAAAAGTGCTTAAGATTACGAAAGATTATGCAGAAGATAAAATAAACATGTCAACCATCAAAAAGTTGAAAGCTGTTTCGTAAGTAAAATAAAGAATTGTATAATTAATGAGACTTCTAGAAAGTTAACAATTCGTCAACCTGAACTTGTTTCAGGTTCTCATAATGATTGGCTATCAGAATCTTGAGATTCTGAAACAAGTTCAGAATGACGGTGCTCAAGACTTTTCGGACAGTCTCAATTTTTTAGCTAAAATTTGTAATTTCGAAAAATAAAATTCAAAAAATTAACACCCTTGATTTCCAGAAGCACCATAGATAAAGTTTTTGAAACTGCCCGAGTTGAGGAGGTTATTGGCGAGTTTGTTCAATTGAAAAAATCGGGAAGCAATTTTAAAGGATTAAGCCCATTTTCCGAAGAGAGAAGTCCATCGTTTATGGTATCTCCCGTGAAACAAATTTGGAAAGATTTCAGTTCCGGAAAAGGAGGGAATGTGGTTACTTTTTTAATGGAACAGGAACATTATTCCTATCCGGAGGCCATTCGCTTCTTGGCAAAAAAATACAATATTGAAATTGAGGAAACCGAACAAAGCAATGAACAAAAACACCAGGCTGATGAGCGCGAAAGCATGTTTATTGTATCAGAGTTTGCGCGCGATTATTTTCACTCAACTTTGCTTGAAAATGAACAGGGAAAAGCAATTGGCTTAAGTTATTTTAAAGAACGTGGTTTTACCGATGAAACCATCCGGAAATTTCAATTGGGATATTCCCTGAACGAGTGGGAAGCTTTTTCTTCCGAAGCTTTAAATAAAGGATACAACCTTAAATATTTAGAGTCAACCGGACTTACCATTGTTAAAGACGATTTGCTTTCATCAACTGGAACCAAACAATTCGACCGTTTTAAAGGCCGCGTGATGTTTCCTATTCACAGTATGAGCGGCAGGGTTCTTGGTTTTGGCGGAAGGATTTTAATCAACGACAAAAAAGCAGCCAAATATTTAAACTCCCCGGAAAGCGAAATTTACCATAAAGGCAATGTTTTATATGGTATTTATTATGCAAAACAAAGCATTGCCAAAGAGGATAATTGTTTTTTGGTTGAAGGCTATACCGATGTTATTTCATTTAACCAAGCGGGTGTTGAAAATGTTGTATCATCTTCTGGCACTGCACTTTCTGAAAACCAAATCCGATTGATAAACCGACTCACAAAGAATGTCACGATTCTTTTTGATGGAGATGCTGCTGGAATTCGCGCTTCAATTAGAGGAATTGATTTAATTTTAGAGCAAGGCTTAAATGTTAAAGTGGTGATGTTTCCTGATGGCGATGACCCAGACAGTTTTTCCAAAAAAGTGTCAAGCCAGGAACTCAAGGAATACTTAAAACAAAATTCCAAAGATTTCATCAATTTTAAAGTTGCTTTATTGATGGAAGAAGCACAGCATGACCCAGTTAAAAAAGCTGGATTAATTAGGGATATTGTAGTCAGTATTTCTAAAATTCCAGATAGAATTCAGCGCGAAGTTTATATTCAGGAATGTTCTCGGATTATGGATATTTCAGAAAATGTGCTGTTCAGTGAGTTGGCCCAAATCGATAAAAAGGAACAAAGAGATTCGGCAAATAGGACTGTTTATCAAAAACCTACTGAACCGGTATTGTTGAAAACTCCACAGTTTGAAAAAGTTAATGAACTTAAAAAATATGAACGGGAAATTATAAAAATTTTATTGCTGTATGGCAATAATGAGGTTGAATTTGTGGATTTTGTTGTAGGTGAAGAGCAGGAAGATCACGATTTTCATCCTATAAAAAAAGTAAAATTCAGCAATGTGGTTTCCAAGGAAATCTATTTGAATTTGCATGATGATGAAGTGGAATTTACCGATGAAACCTTTAAACATATTTACTACGAAATAATTTACCAATTAAATCAAGAGGAAACTATTTCTGTGGATATGTTGGTGAACCATGAAAATAATGAAGTGGCCAATTTGGTCACAACGATTTTAATGGATGATGAAAGGCATGTGCTGAGTGATTGGGAACGTAAAAATATTTTTACGAGAAGTAAAAAAAGTGACCTTTCAAAAATGGTTCTTGATGCAATTTATAATATACGCCGTATTCTTATCGAACAAAAAATAGATTCTCTGATTACGGATGTTGGTGTTGAGGCAGAAAGAGATAAAATAATGGAATCTATCGTGGATTACAACAACTTAAAAAATCGTTTGTTTGAAAGGTTAAACAGAGTGATTTAAATTTTTTCTTCCAAAACAATGGCTCCTGCATATTTTTCTTTGATGCTATTTAGCGCCCTGTCAGCTTCCAAACGTGTTCTAAAGTTTCCAAATCGCGTTTTAAACTCTGGACTATCGTACTTGACCTTTGCATTATATTCGGGAAAATCGGCTTCGAAATTTCTCTTAACGGCATAAGCCTGAGTTTCATTTCCGTTATAAATTTGAATTTTAAAGACAATTATATTCTTATTTGTTTTATTAAATGTCCTTTTTTGCTCAATTAAGGCGTTAATTTTTTCATTTTCACTTTGTGAGTAAGAGTTGGTTATACTCAAAAAAATGGTAAAAAAAACGAGAACCATTGCTCTTAATGATAATTTCTTCATAATATTTTATATATTTTTCAAATTTATAATTTTCCTTTAAATGAATGAGTACACATTAGTTATTTAGAATGAATATAAATTACCTTTAACACAATTTTTAGATTTTAAGTTTTATTATTATATGCTACTTTTGTCCAATCTTTAAAAAATGATTTAAGTCATATTTTAAGATATGAAAATATTGTACCAAACTAGAAAGAAAATATCTTTTTTAATATGAAAAGTGTGAAACAACACAGTCCATTATCAAGATTAGCCATTAACAGTCTTGCTTTCCTATTCTTTTTCTCGCTTAATTTAGCAGCACAACAAGCAGATCCGGCAAATGGAGAGAAACTCTTCAAATCTGTTTGTGCCGCCTGTCATAAATTAGATGCGAAATTAGTGGGTCCCGCATTACAGGGAGTTACAGAGAGAAGAGACCAAGCTTGGTTAATTTCTTGGATTAAAGACAGTCCGGGAATGATTAAATCAGGAGATAAATTAGCAATTCAAGTGTTTGAAGAGAACAACAAATTGCCGATGATTCCAAATCCTCAATTGTCTGACCAAGATATTATTGATATATTAGAATATACCAAAGGTGCGCCGGTTCCGGCAACGGTTGTTCCTGGGTCACAGGAAGTTGACCCTGCAGTGGATCGCGGCAAGCAAATTTTTAAAACAAATTGCGCGGCTTGCCACAAATTGGAGGGGAAGTTAATTGGTCCACCGCTTTTGCATATTGAAAATAAATACG
>DAIQBF010000084.1:0-11492 GCA_036781305.1 Lutibacter sp. | reverse complement strand
CCTTGAACGGAATATTAAAGAATGAGTATATTAACTTTGAGAATATCGATATACCCTTTAGAACAGCTAATGAAATGATGGGCAAATGGATCTATCTGTATAATAATGAAAGGCCACATGGTTCACTAAATAAAATGAAACCAACAGAATTTGAAACTTATGTTAATAGCTTAACCAATCAGCATAAACCAAAATATAAGATTAATTATTAACCAGAAAAAAGGCAACCTTATTCAGGCATGCTCAATGCTCAAACTATAAACCATAAACCATCAACCATCAACCATCAAAAATGAAAACCACCGTTGTACTCCTAACCCTCCTCCTAACCTTTCCAAAAATTGTCTTGGCGCAAAATTCCTCAATTGCTCTGGGACCGTTATTTGAAAAGTATTCAAAAGAATACTACGCCCTAAACCCTTTGGCTGCTACGCAGCAGGGCATAAATGATTATAACGATCAAATGCAAATTTCCATTAGTCCGGAACATATAGCGAAGTCTAAAGCGCTTAACCAACGGTATCTTGACACATTAGCAGTTATAAACAGAGCCAATTTAACTACAGAGGAGCTGTTGAGTTTGGACATACTAACCTATAAGCTCACCATGGATAACGAATGGATCAATAATTCGTTGACCTTTTACACACCCGTGAATCAGTTCGTGTTTAGCTTCCCGAGTCAATTTGCAACCTTGGGCTCTGGCGCTGGTTATGTGCCATTTAAGACCGAAACCGATTATAAAAATTTTATTAGTAGAATGAAACGCTTTCGGCTTTGGGTGGATCAGGCAATTGTGAATATGCAAAAAGGGATTGCAATTAAAAACACCGTCCCAAAATCAGCAATGCTAAAAGTGCCCCCACAATTAACCCCTTTCTTCGAAGGCCCAGATACTGAAAATGTTTTTTATAAACCCTTAGCAACCCTGCCCGCCGACCTCAGCCCGGAGGCTGCCGCCCATTTAAAGAAAGAGTACGCAGCTGCCATCGAAAACATTCTCAAGCCAGCCTATAAAAAACTACACGATTTTATAGTGGCCGAGTATATTCCCAAAGCACGGGAAACCTCTGGTCTTTTGGACAATTACAATGGAAAACAGGAATACAAACTGTGGTTAAAGTATTTCACTACCACAGATATCACTGCCGAAGAAATCCATAACCTAGGCCTGAGTGAAGTAGCGCGTATCAAAAAAGAAATGGATTCCGTAAAAACGACGGTGGGTTTTAACGGCGACTTAAAAGCATTCTTCGAATATGTAAAAACCGACCCCAACTTCTTTCCCTTTAAAACCGAGGAAGAAGTATTGGATAGATACAGAAGTTTTGAACCCCGAATGGCGCCGCAACTGGACCGCCTTTTTAATCTGAAACCAAAGGCAAAGTTTGAAGTGCGTGCAACTGAAAAATTCCGTGAAGCCGGTGCAAATGCCCAATACATGAGGGCATCGCGGGATGGTACAAGACCGGGCATTTTTTATGAAACTGTGCCTAACCCCACCAAATACAATTATTTCGCTATGGAAGGACTCTTTATCCACGAAGCCATTCCAGGCCATCACTATCAGGCCTCCCTTCAACAAGAAGCTGATATCCCAGAATTTCGAAAAAGCTATAGCACCAGTGCTTTTGGCGAAGGCTGGGCTTTATATGCCGAAAGCTTGGGAACAGAATTGGGAATGTACATAGACCCCTATCAATATTTCGGTAGACTGAATAACGAAATAGAAAGAGCCGTGCGATTAGTAGTGGATACTGGTATTCACGACAAAGGCTGGTCGCGCGAACAAGCCATTGCCTATGTGTTAGAAAATCAACCCGTATCCGCAGCCCAAGCAGAGCAACGGGTGGAACGCTATATGGTGCTTCCTGGGCAGGCTGTTAGCTATAAAATAGGCGAATTAAAAATCCTGGAACTGCGCAAAAGAGCCCAGCAAAAACTGGGAAGTAAATTCAACATCAAAGAATTCCACGATGAAGTTTTAAAAGATGGCAGTTTGCCATTGGTACTTTTGGAACGGAAGATTGATGCTTGGATTGGTAGTTTTTAATGGACAATGGTTGATCCCACCTACGCTGAAAAAGCTTGTGCCTCCGCTAAAGCTTCAGCGACACGCGGACGGTGGACGAGAGTGGTTGATAGTTGAAAGTAACCAAATTAACCCATTTACAAATTCACCAAGAACCAAGAACCAAGAGACACAAGACACGACAAAAGAACCAAATTCCAAATCCCAAATCTGCCATGCTGAGTCCTTCGACAAACTCAGGATAAACTAAAGTCGAAGTACCAAATGCCAAATGCCAAATTCCTAATGCCTATTGCCTATTGCCTAATGCCTAATGCCTAATGCCTAATAAAAAATATGAGAAAAATAATATCATTCATGCACATCTCCCTCGACGGTTTTGTAGCAGGACCAAACGGAGAAATGGACTGGATTAAAGTTGATCAGGAAATATTTGACTACGTGGGTAAGCGAATCAGCGAAGGCGACACGGCCCTATACGGCCGAATAACCTACGAGATGATGGAAAACTACTGGCCTACAGCAGCAGAAAGTCCAACGGCCACCAAACACGATATTGAACATTCAAAGTGGTATAGCAAAGTCCATAAAGTTGTTTTATCAAAAACAATGAAGGGAGCGACTTTGAATAACACAAAAATTATTAGCGAAAATCTTTCAGACGAAATAAATAAAATTAGACAGGGAACAGGCGCAGACATCCTTCTTTTTGGTAGCCCAACCGCAACACATTCCCTGATGCAACACAATTTAATTGACGGCTACTGGCTGTTTGTTAACCCTGTTATTCTTGGAAAAGGCATTCCATTGTTTGGAGGTATCACAGACAAAACAAAACTAAAATTAGTGACTACTCAACAATTTACTTCTGGGGTAACGGAACTTAATTATATTTTGGACAGCTAATGTCGTGATCTTCCAAAAACCCTTTTAAATAAGCCGATGCCAGATACACGGTGTTTAGCTGCGTAAAGGGTGGGGTTATGAAGAGGATTTTGCGTTGCATGGGGTAAAGGTAGGGTTCTTTTAAATATGCTTGGTTGAAATGGTATCCTTATATGACTTCCATTCATTAGGTTTAAAATTGCTTAAAGCATACAGCTTAAAGACCTTTAGCTCTTGTATATTAAAATTTAAAAACTATATTTGATATATCTACTCCATTGTCTTCTATAGGTATAGCGAATGAGAAATTTTTAATTTGGCCTTTTTGTGTTTTACTGTAATAAGTATTAGTTTAATTTATTTTTGAAATGAATATACATTTGCAAAATTGGTACTCTAGCTTTTTAATAAGTTGTGTATATGTACATTTTGATTGTCTTACACGTATAATAAAACATCCAACAGGTTTGCTTAAAACCAGCAATTTTACCTTGGGCCAAAAACTATGAGCAACGATTTTATATTTGATCAACTCTCTAATCTTTTGACCAATTTGATTTGGTTATTATTGGGAAGTGGAATCACTTATCTTATACGATATGCTTTTATTGTTCTTCCAGCAAAACGACTTTGGGGATACTTGATTTCAGACAAAATAATTATATGCACAGCAACCACAAAAGCAGATACAGGTGAATACTTACGTCCTTCTACAGGCATTGGGCAAGTTCGCGCACTAGCTTTTGTGATAACCTCTTTAAATAAAGCATACAGGAAAGTCAACTTTAAAAGAATCCTTCTTTCTGAAGAAGAAATTAGGCATAACATTGAAGATGATCTGTTACTATTAGGTGGACCCAAAAACAATCAAATTACAAAACTATTCTTTGAGAAATTTGATTTTTATAATTTGCTTAATCAAGCAGAGGATGGGAGTATTTATTGGCAAAAGACCAATAAGATTTTTAAAGGTGAAACAAAAAATAATAAGGTAACTAAAGATTATGGCTTAGTCATAAAAATGAAAAATCCTTTTTCATCATCAGCTAATACTAAACTTATTTTATTTTCTGGTTGTCATACATTCGGAACAATCGCTGCAGCCAAATATTTTTGTGAAAACATTCAAAAACAAATACGATTGAAGAAAGATGAAAATATTGCCGTTTTGGTATCTTGCGATGTGATTGATGGTTATCCTGTAGCTATTAAATTAGAGGACTCTATTAAATTTTGAAATGGTTATAGTTGAACAATTTTTAAAAAGTAAAACCAATATTCAATCTGAATGTGAAGACAGTATTTTCATTTCAGATAACTATGCCGCTGTAATTGATGGAGCAACAAGTAAATCATCCAGAAAATATAATAATGAGCTTTCAGGTAGAGCATGTTCTCAATTATTAAAAAATGCTCTTGGGAATCTGGCACCAAAATCATCGGTTGGACAAACGATAAAATACTTATCCGAAACTGTTCTTTCACTTTATAAAAATCTCGGACTTGTAGAGCATCTTAAAAAAAATCCACTTGAAAGAGCATCAGCAAGCATTATTATTTTCAGCAAATACAGGAATGAGATATGGATGGTTGGTGATTGCCAATGTTTAGTAGATAAGACTCACTATACAAATAAAAAATCCATTGACGACCTATTGTCAAATATTCGTTCCTTTTATATTCAATCAGAATTTGTACTTGGAAAAACTTTTAATTCTATTCAAGAAACTGACCCTGGCAGGGAATATATCTTACCTCTATTACAGCGACAGACGCTTTTTCAGAACTCTCCTAAAAAAGGAGAATTTACTTATGGAGTAATTGATGGTTTTAAAGTTCCTAAAACTGAAATTAAGGTGATTAAACTATCCAAACCTGAAGAAATTGTTTTAGCATCAGATGGTTACCCCAAGTTGTATCCAACATTAAAACAAAGCGAAAGTTATCTGAATAAATTAATTAAAGCTGACCCACTTTTTTATCAAGAATACAAATCTACAAAAGGTCTTAAGAAAGGTTATTCATCATTTGACGATAGAGCATTTTTAAAAGTTTGCAGAGTATGAAAAATTTTAGAAAAGCTTTTTTTAAGCTAATTAATCTTTTCATGGAACATAGAAGCTTAATTTAGTAAAGCTGCTATTTGTGCTGTTCTAAACTTGTTTCGAGGCAACTCTAACATTTATATATCCTAGTAGCCCCCGCTGGCGCGGGCGTCCCGCCCGTGTCCTCCGTACCAGATTGACCCAAACTTTAACGGTACGAGCGAGACGCTCGCACTAGGTTTCAAAAAGCCCTATCTTTACCTCAGCAAGTAACCTTCACAATTTGAAAACAATAGTCCACTCCTCTGCTGGCGAAGGTGTCCCGACTGTGTCCTGCTTGAAGGCCTAATTTAAAAAAAATGAAAAGCACATTAATTATTGCAATTTTAATTTTATTTATTGGCGAGGGAGCAAAATCACAAACTGCATCCAAATCCAACGATATTTTTGCCGAGGCACAAGAGTTTATTAAAAACGAGCAATGGAAACAAGCCGAACAGAAGCTCACTGTTTTGATTGATTTGTATCCCAACAATGCCGATTTATACTTTCAGCGTGGTTATGTTCGTGAAATGGATTTAAGGTATGAAGAATGTATTCCTGATTTTACTAGGGCAATAGCGTTAAAGCCAGGTAAAAACTTAGCAAGAACCAATCGTGGTTTTGCCTATAAAAAATTACAACAATACGATAAGGCTATTGTCGACTTTACCGCCGAACTTGCTGTAAACCCGAATGCCTATTCCTATGAACATAGAAGTCAGGTTTATTATTTGATGGGGGATTATGAAAATGCGTTGCTGGATGTAAACAAATCAATCGAAGAAGAACCAAATAACTCAATTGCATATAAAACCAGAGCTCTAATCTTCAAAGCGATGGATTTAAAGGTAGAATCTTGTGCTGATAAACAAAAGGCAGTAGCACTAAATATATTAGAAAAATATCCAAAATTCGAAAAGGACATTTCAGAATTAAATGGATATTGCCAAGAATAAAATGTATCAAATAGGAAGCCCCAAACTAACGTACCTTTACAACGCTTTGTACCCCATCGTTAGTATCCAAACATTTTCGCCACGAGCAGCAGTATTTCAAATAATACTAAATTATTTTTTTTCGTTATATGAAGAACATAATCCTTATAATCCTTATGTGGTCAACCTTTTCAATTTTTGCACAGACAAATAACGCCATTACTAAAGACCTAAAATAGCCAATATGAAAATGAAATATACAATCTGGTTAGTAACCTTGATATTCTTTGCCTGCAACGAACCGAAAAGCTCCGATAGTAAAAGCGATGACAAATTGGTTTCTAACGATACCGTTCAAATATCAGAGCCCGTAGAACCCGAAAAAGAAATTGCAAAAGAATTTGCGAATGAACGGTTTCGACAGGTTACGATAGAAAAAAAAGAAGGGAATAAATACCGAGTGAAAGGTCAAGCTCAAATTTTTGAAGCAAATTTTAATTGGGTAGTTGAGGATGGGCATAATGAATTGAAAAATGGTTTTGCAATGACCGACGCCGGCGCACCCGAATGGGGCAAATTTGATTTTACAATTGAAGTGCAAAAAACAAATGAGTATTCAACCTTACATATTATTTTGTTTGAAGTAAGTGCAAAAGACGGTAGCCGGCAATATGAATTACCAATACCGCTGGAGTAAAATCGATACAGCCGCATTTCACTTCTCATTTCGCACTTGAATTCCGCTATCTTTGCCCCACCAAACAACCTTCACCTTTTTAAAACAACAATCCTAACCCCAAACCATATCCAAACAAGCCAATGGTCTGGTGGTAGCACTACAACAACGCATATAAAACAGAGTGCGAGTCGTTGCTAAATCGAAGGTTCGGGCATTTTTACACGCAACTTTTCATATACAAGACCGTCAGACTGTCTAATGACCTATTTTTGTAACTTTGATGTTCGGATAGGTATCTTTAAAATATTCTGAATAGGCGATTCCCAGCGATTGAAATTTAGTTATTAGACAAACTGCCTTTGTGCAACATTAGAAAGAAAAATATTGCTCGTAACAAAATCTCGGATGAATCGTCCACATTCTAAACCTGTTACAATCAAACTCGAATGTTAGAAAATCCAAAAGTAAACATCAAAATCAAACTTGCTTCCTTGTGGGCTTCCGCAACCTTCTGCTATTTATATGGAGATTATTTCGAGTTATACACGCCAGATAAAGTAAACAGTTTAATTACAGGCGATAATATTATGGATAATCCAACCACATTATTAATAGCGTCAATAATTTTGGCGATTCCGTCCGGAATGGTTGCAGCTTCAATTCTCCTTAAAGCAAAAATAAATCGAATTCTCAATATTTTATTTGGAACATTATTTACGATAATGATGGTGTTTATTGGAATAAGTTCAACGAACGAATGGTACTTATTTTACGTGTTTTTAGCATTTTTAGAAAGTATCATTACTGCTTTAATTGTTTGGTATGCTTGGAAATGGCCTAAAGAAAAATTAGAACCGTAAATGGGCAAAAATCAATTTTAAGAAAAAAAACTAGACTCGGAGAAAAAGGAATTGGAATGAATTGCAGAAAGAATAAAAGCCAGATGCCAAGACGTATATAAAACATAGTGCGAGTTGTTCCTAAACCAAAGGTCCAGGCATTTTTACGAGGTCGCCAAATTTTTAAAACTGAACTAAATTATGATAACAGAAATTGCTAAATGGGTGGTAATATTGTTCGGGATTTTTATAATCTTTATTGGATTTATAATGCTTATTAATCCAAAAAAAGCAAGAGTAACCTTGAGAAAAGCTGGAAGCACAAATTTTATAAACTACGCGGAAATAACTATCCGATTGATACCCGCAATAGCACTAATATTATACTCAGATTTTTCAAAATTCCCAGAAGCGTTCAAAATTTTCGGTTGGATTATGCTCATAACCTCTCTTGTTCTTTATGCGGTTCCAAGAAAAATACATCACAAGTTCTCGATGAAAAGTGCGGATATACTTAAACCAATCTATTTTCAATTAATTTCACCCTTTGCTTTTATATTTGGGGTATTAATTATTTATAATGCATTTTAAATTTAAGTTAGTCTGTAAGGGATTGAAATGAAAAACGTTGCAGAAAACATTATATAATCTATGGCTTGGTCTATTCTTACTTGGAAGATACTGCTCCCGATCGTTATTGTGATACCAAAGACAGTTTTTTTTTAAGAGCTTAGTGCCAAGACAAGCTACACCTCATAGACATAAACGGTGCAAACATTAAAACGAATTAAACCTACAATCCTCTTCTTTTGAAAACAACAATCCTAACCCCAAACCATTTCCAAACCAGCCAATGGTCAGGCGGCAGCACAACCCAACTTTATATATTCCCTCCCAACGCTACCTATGCCGCGCGAAATTTTGAGCTACGGATAAGCACAGCTAAAGTAGAAGCCGAAGAATCTACCTTCACAGCCTTACCGGGCATAGATCGTAAACTTATGATTTTGGAGGGAGCAATAACTATTACCCACGAAGGCCAATACAGCAGGCATCTAAAGCCTTTTGAGGTAGATGAATTTAGTGGCGATTGGAAAACCACCGCCATAGGCACTTGCACAGATTTTAATGTGATGACAACGGGCAAACAGCAAAGCGAGTTATATCATATAGCAAAGGAGGCAAGTAGCAGTTATACCCTAAAACCTAAAACGGCGTGCAAGAATTTATTCCTATACACCACTTCCGGCACTATCCATTTGCAGCTTGTGGATGAAAATTATGTTCTGGAAACCGGAAACTTAATGGTCATTGAAAATGATTATGTTTCTTCCATTTATATCAATAGTGCTAACGATTTTGGGCTTGTAGTTCTGGAAATGTATTAGTCTTACATATTCCCCCACTGGCGTAGGCGTCCCACCCATGTCCTCCACCCAGGAAACGACCCCAGACAAAATTGCCATTTCCACAAAAATTACTATATTGTAAGTCATAACCTCTTAGAAGACAACGAAATGCCCAAAGTCAAATCCATTGTCAAAATCGTGGGTACCATAAAGGGAATAACCTATTATTTCCTTAATGGTGAATATGTGTCACGCGAGGCCAACCCACCGACCAAGGACCAGATATATAACGATCCCCGCTTTGCCACCGTCAGGGCAAATACCAAGGAATTTGGCGGGGCATCCATACTGTCGAAAGCAATACGTAATGGCCTAGGTGAAAATGAAAAACTCTTTAAGGATACCCGTTTCTCCAGCAGACTCACCGGGGCCTGCCGCGCGGTAATCCAAAAAGGGGACGGAACATCTGGCGAACGGAAAGCCCATCTTGCCAACACCCCGGAAGCGCTCAAAGGTTTCCAGCTTCAGAAATCCCAAATCTTCAATCGAATCTTTCCCGCAACACCAATAACCACAACAAATGCCAATCAGCAACTTATAACCATTTTAATTCCAAAATTAAATGTAGCCCCAAAAAAGGGAATTTCAAATAATACTACCCATTTCAGACTCATTGCGGCAATAAGCACGGTATCTTCCCACAAATGGCACAGGAAAAGTCAAAAATACCAACCCACACGCCCCAAGGCCAATGGACTTGGAGCCATGGCTGTTACCGAGCCGTTATTGTGCAACAGTGATTATCAAAACATTAACTTGGTCGTAGCGAATCCAATAAAACAAAGTCCTTTCCGGTTCACAAAAATAAAGCTTTTCCCATGGGCTGTGTCCAATCCCATTGCCATTACGGTCTGGCTCGGAATAACCTTTGGAAGTGTAGAGGACGGGAACTACAAAATCCAAAAAAACCCCAGAGCCATGGAATGCATCGCTGTTTTGTAAAATTTTATGTACTTCAAAATTGGCTGCGCTATCGCCAGAAAACCACCCCACAAAATGCTTGCATTTCCCAAATCCTGTCCATCCCAAAGCCTAGGTTCACCCGTATATAAGCCTACTATATCCCATAGATAAGCCAAGGTTCACTTATGCCCCCCCTAGCTCGGTCCTTATACACGGATTATTTGTCATTCCGACGAAGGAGGAAATCGAAGATTCAACGTAGTTAATCCCATCCACCTGAGCCCCCAGCCTCCATTCAAAACTCGAAAACTCACTCTGATGGGATTTCTCCCTCTGGTCGAAATGACAAGTAGACCTGAATACGATTTTGTCATTCCTTTAGAAGTGGTATTCACGTGAAACGAAGCGTCTTTCCCAAACTTCCATATTTCCATAGGAACGGTAAACGTATGTGTTTTTCCGTTACTTTCATCAATATATAACGCGCCTATGGTTTTAGGGCGGTATTACTGCTGTTAATACTGACGTAAGTCATTTCGTATTTATCGGAAATA
This sequence comes from Lutibacter sp., assembly GCA_036781305.1. GTDB lineage: Bacteria > Bacteroidota > Bacteroidia > Flavobacteriales > Flavobacteriaceae > Lutibacter. The sequence continues at coordinate 1,169 of DAIQBF010000084.1, read as the reverse complement.
TTGTAACTTCATACACTGAAAAAATCATTTTTAAAAACGAGAAGAAATGGAAAAGAAAAATTCAAAACTCACCAGACAAACCGGAGCACCTGTACCTGATAATCAAAACGTACAAACAGCTGGACCACGCGGACCTATGTTGATGCAGGATGCCTGGTTTCTGGAAAAGATGGCAAACTTTGACCGAGAGGTAATTCCCGAAAGAAGAATGCACGCAAAGGGCTCAGGTGCTTTCGGAACTTTTACGGTTACGCACGATATTACGAAATACACCAAGGCCAAAATTTTCAGTGAAGTGGGAAAAAAGACAGAAATGTTTAACCGTTTTTCTACCGTTGCCGGTGAAAGAGGAGCTGCGGATGCCGAAAGGGATATTAGAGGTTTTGCGATGAAGTTTTATACAGAGGAAGGAATCTGGGATTTGGTTGGAAATAATACGCCGGTATTTTTCTTCCGCGACCCGATGAAGTTTCCAGATTTAAACCACGCTGTTAAACGTGACCCAAAAACCAATTTGAGAAGTGCCAATAACAACTGGGATTTCTGGACGCTTCTCCCCGAATCCTTGCACCAGGTTACCATAACGATGAGTGATCGTGGCATTCCGAAAGGTTTTCGAAATATGCACGGTTTTGGAAGTCACACTTATAGTTTTATCAATAAGGAAAATGTACGGCACTGGGTGAAGTTCCATTTTGTTACGCAACAGGGAATTGAAAACCTTTCTGATGAAGAGGCAGCAAAAATAGTGGGTATGGACAGGGAATCCTCCCAAAGAGACCTTTTTGACGCTATTGAAAGAAAGGATTTCCCGAAATGGAAAATGTTTATTCAGATTATGACGGAAGAGCAAGCTAAAACGTACCGCTTCCACCCTTTCGACTTGACCAAAGTGTGGTCTAAAAAAGATTTTCCGCTTATTCCTGTCGGTGAATACGAGTTGAACAGAAACTCGGAAAACTATTTCCAGGATGTAGAACAAGCCGCCTTCAACCCGACGAATATTGTTCCCGGAATCGGGTTTTCCCCAGACAAAATGCTTCAGGGCAGATTGTTTTCCTACGGAGATGCACAACGGTATAGACTGGGTGTAAATCATTATCAAATTCCCGTAAACAAACCCACTTGCCCATATCACGCCTATCATCGGGACGGAGCCATGCGTGTGG
>DAIQBF010000083.1:0-11601 GCA_036781305.1 Lutibacter sp. | reverse complement strand
TTATCTTCTTCCAGATTCAAAACCAATCCTTCCATTCCATCTTCAAATTCAACTAGCTCGCCATATTGCACATTTGCCAATCCGTAAACACGTGCTATACCATCGCCTACTTGCAATACGGTTCCAACTTCATCTAATGAAGCCGACGCTTCAAATCCTGCCAATTGTTGTTTTAAAATTGCTGATACTTCAGCTGGTTTTATTGATGCCATTATTTATATTTTTTGAAACTAAATTCTTTTTGTTTTATAATTCTTATCTAAAACTTTCGTTTTCAAATGTTCTTTTTAATAACTGTAATTTATTTGAGATACTTGCATCATATTGGATATCGCCAACACGAAGAATAAATCCGCCAATAATATCTGGATCTATGATGCTTTCAATGGTTGCTTTTTTTCCTGTAATTTCAATTACCTTTTTTAAAACCTGTTGATTTAATTCTTCGCTTAACGGAATTGCTGTGGTAACTTTTGCCACTTCTATCCCTTTTAATGAATCAAAAATCACCGTATATTTTTTTGCGACTTCTCCTAAAATCGGCAACCTTTTGTTATCAATTAAAAGATTGATTAAACCAATTGTTAAAGCACTCGTTTTGTTCGCAAAAACTTCTTTTAAAGCTGCTTTTTTTAATTCGATTTTTAAAACTGGGCTGTTTAGCAATAACTGTAAATCTTCACTTTGTTGAATTGTTTTTGCAACGAGTAACATGTCATTGTTCACTTCAACTTCTTTTTGTTGTTCAAGTGCAAAACTTAATATTGCTTTTGCATATCTTATTGCCGCTCTGGATCCGTTCATTTGAAATTAATTCTTATAGCTTTACTTCTTTTAACATGTCTTCAACAAGCTTAATTTGCTTGTTTTTGTCGGCTAGTTCACCCCTCATTACTTTTTCGGCAATTCCAAGTGACAATTCAGCTACCTGATTTTTTATTTCGGCGATAGCTGCATGTTTTTCAGATTCAATGGTTGCTTTTGCCTGCTCAATTACTTTTGTGGCTTGGGCATGTGCTTCCCCTTTTGCTTCGGTAATCATGCTTTCTTTCATTTCACGTGCTTCTTTTAACATGGCATCGCGCTCAATGCGGGCCTCTTTTAAAATACGCTCATTGTCTGCAGTAAGATTTTGTATTTCCTTGCGTGCATTTTCCGCTTCATCCAATGCATTTATAATACCTTCTTCTCTTTCATTTATGGCATTTAAAATTGGTTTCCAGGCGAATTTTTTTAACAAAATCACCAGGGCCAAAAATAAAATTAATTGCCAGAAAAATAATCCTAAAGAAAACTGTTCTATTAACTTATCCATGGTATATTTTTAATATTTTCTGTAATAATTATAAATTAAACAATAACCGCAACCAACCGTCGCGGTTATTTGTTTTTTCTTATCCTGCAAATAGTGCAGCAAATGCAATACCTTCAATTAGCGCAGCTGCAATAAGCATTGCTGTTTGAATTTTACCGGAAGCTTCTGGCTGACGTGCAATAGCGTCCATTGCTGAGCCACCTATTCTACCAATACCTACACCGGCACCGATTACAATTAAACCTGCTCCTACAATAGTTGGAATTTCCATAATATATATAATTAATTAATTAAACATTCAATTTTTAATGATTATCGTCGTGTTCTTCCACTGCCGAACCGAAGTAAAGCGCAGATAACACGGTGAAAATATACGCTTGCAACACGGCCACCAACAATTCAAGCAAGGAAAGGGCAAATGCCAGTCCGAATGATAACGAACTTCCAATCCAGTTTTTGAAAATAAACATCAAACCAATAATACTCATCATTACAATATGTCCTGCAGTAATGTTTGCATACAAACGAATCATCAATGAAAATGGTTTAATAAAGGTGCCAAGCAATTCTATTGGCGCCAATATGATTTTCATTGGCACTGGCACTCCCGGCATCCAAAAAACATGCTTCCAATAGTTTTTGTTTCCAGAAAATGTGGTGATAAAATATGTTGTTAAGGCCAAAGCCAACGTTACGGCTATATTATTTGTGACATTAATGCCTAGTGGTGTTAAACCTAAAAGGTTAATTATCCAAATGAAGAAAAATACAGTTAACAGGTAACTCATATATTTTTGGTAATATTTTTCACCGATTGTTGGAATGGCAATCTCATTTCTTATGTATAAAATAATTGGTTCCAATATGCGTCCAAAACCTGTAGGAATTGGATTCTTTTTATAGGAATTGGCCATTCTGTTAAACATAAAAAACATCATTAGACCCACAAGAATAATAAACACTACGTTTTTTGTGATTGAAAAATCTAAGGGTTTTTCATTTGTTGCGTGGTGCTCTTCGTTATATTCAATTGTGCCGAGTGCATCAGTTTTGTAGATTTTGTTATGGTACACTTTGTAATATTGTCCATCTATTTCTGCCACCGCTTCTCCATAGTGAAATTTTGAAGAAGAAAACACTTTTAAGCCATTATCTATCAAGATTACAGGCAATGGAGCACTGATGTATTTGTGTTCTCCTTCATCGTTTATATAGGAATATAATGTAAAATCATAAGAATCCAATAAATGATGGTTGATATATTCTTTAATTTCGGTTTTTAAATTTTTTGAGGGAGATTCTTGTTCAGCAGAACTTGATTCGTCTGTGTTGTTGGTTGCGCCTACAGAAATTGTAATTGCAAAGAACAGGAATGTAAGTGTTTTTAACAGGTTAATTTTATACATATACATTATTAATAGTGTTGCCTAAAAATATTTTGCAAATGTACATTTTTATATTAAAACCCTAAAACTATTTTTCTTTGTTTTTTACAGATGCTTATTTATTAATTTTTAAGCCATTATATCTTGTTGTTTAAAAGTTTTATCAAATAAAAAATTTCCACAATTAAACACAAAAGATAGGGTGTTAAAAATGCCATAGCCTCTTGGGGACTTATTGTACCGTCTTGTTTAAAAACAGGGTTGAAAAAAATAAAATAAACACCGAATTTAACGAAGCTTCCGCCCATAAAAACAAAGCCCAATAAATCGAGGTGTTTTTTTTTCAATTTTACCAGAATTAAAAAGATAAGAAGCGCCAAAAAGTAATTTGTTAAATAGCTTGGAATAAGCAGATTTTGAAATAGTGAAATGTTTAAAAAATATAAAATCACACTATGAATACCAAAAATAACACTAAGGGAAATTAATAATTTTATACCGAAAACGAGTATTTGTTTAGTCATTTTTCTTATTGATGTTTTTTAACTGGGCCAAAACACTCCAAATTGAAATGAGCAATGCCACCATGGTAAGTATGATCGTAAATGTTTTGGTTGAATTCTGATAATGGGCATCCAATTTTTTTCCAAAATAGGCGCCTAAATAAATAGTGATGCCCATTTGAAATGCAATACTCGTTAATTGCAGGTATTTATTAAGCTGTTTTTTCTTGTTTGGTTTGTCCATTTTGTAGCTCCATCACGGATCCTTTCATTGTGCAAGTTGCATTAAATTCGGCTCCGGGTTCAACCAATAATTTACTGATAATAACTTCTCCCGAAATTTTTGCGGTAGCTTTTAGGGTGAGTAAATTATTTACCAGTAATTCTCCTGAGAATTTCCCTTCAATATCGGCATTTTCGCATATTATTTTGCCGTTTACAGACCCCAAGGCGCCAATAACTACGCGTCCGGCGGTTTTTATGGTGCCTTCAACGCTTCCGTCAATTCTAAAATCACCTTCCGATTTAACATCGCCAACTATCGATGTGTTTTTGCCTACTACATTTCGTTCCGATGATAATGGGGGAATTACTTTTTTTTCTAAAAACATCTTCATTTATTTTTGGGGTTTATTATAGTTTTAATTTTATGGTTTCAATAACTTCCAAGGCTTTTTTTGCTTCTTCGGTATTCGGATAATTCAAGGCCACAAATTCCAGCGCTTCTTTAAAGGCAACCAAACCTTGTGTTTTTCCAATGGCATAGGCTTTTAACAATTCCAGTTTTGCAACAATGGGTTCTCCCTGATATTTGCCTATTGCAAGGTTCGTTTTTTCAATAACGCTTTCAAATTTCTCAGCTTCATATTCGTAATATATTGCAGCATACTCGCTTTCAGCTGCATTTTTTTCATCTTTCGCAAGCACTTCATTCGGATTCAAAATAATTTTTGCATATTTTGAAGTCGGATAATTTTCAATAATATCGTTTTTTAAAGAAATGGCTTTTTCATTATTCTGACTTTCGTAAATTTTATACAAATGGTATTTGGCAGGAATTAACAATGCCAAATCCGGATTAAACGCCATTAATTTTTCAAATTTATTTTTGGCCAATTCCAATTCTTTAAATTGCTCTTTATAGATAATTCCCAATTTAAAATAAGCGGTGTTGCGCTCATTTGCAATACTGTCTATTTTAAATTTTTCTGAAGGGATTTTATCCAGATAGTATGCCAAGTCAAATTTTTCTGAATTGTCAATTTCTGCACTAATTTGTTCAATATTTTTCTCATTTCCCAAATTAGCTTGTGATTTGTCTCTCAAACGCCAATTGTCTTCCAAAGGACGATCACCCCAAATTTTTCTAAATTCCTGCTCTCCAAAACCAACTGCCTGGATATTGTAAAAATACCATTTTCCCGAACTCTCGCCAGTTTCTGCCTTGGTGACATTTGGATTGAACAAACCGGTTTTATTCGTTTTTTTATTTGTTTGTTTTTCTTCTTCAGCTTTTAACTTTTCAATGTGGGCATTAAAAAAAGCAATCCGATCCTCTTCTCCCATGGCAATAATATTTAAAATACTGTCATTGATTTTTGAGCTGTTTTCATATAAAATAACGTCATTTAAATTATTTCTGTTTCTCACCAAACGCCGCACACGTTTTGTGTTTCCGCTATTGGTGATGTTTAAAATGCTGTCGTAATAAGCGCCGGCAACCAGAAATTCAGCTTTGTCAAAATATAAATTGCCGAGTGCCTCATAAGAAAGTTCTTTTTGTAGGTTTCTTTTTGAATTTGATAGCAAGGATTTTTTAAAATAGGAAATGGCATTATCTGTATTGATTTCTTGATCAATTATTCCTATTCTGTAATAAAAAAAAAAAAAAAAAGGCCTGTTATCTCTGTCTTTCACCAGCTTTTTAAGAACCGTTAAAGTTGATTCAGCATCTAATTTGTTGGTTGAATTCTTGGCTTTTTCCAATTGCGCATGAATTTTGTATTTATAAGGCGCTTTTTTAAAATCGATTACTTTTTGAAAAGCGATATTTGAAGAATCTTTCAATCCTTTTTCGCTGTAAAGTTGCCCGAGAATAAATAAATTTCTGGCTGTTTGTTCTTTATTATTGTATGAAACAACTGCTTTATTAAGATGGTTAATCGTCAACTGCAAACTGTCCAGGTTTAAGTATGCCATCGCAATTACGGTATGCGCCTCTTCTTTTATCTCGCTTTTTAACGATTTGTTTTTTAACAAATTCCTCAAACTTTTAATTGCCTGTTCTTCATTTTGCAGCCGAACCTGAGTTTTTGCCTGCCAAATAATGGTTTCATTTATTAAACTGGCTTTTGGATAATTAAGAATCACGTAATTAAAAGCTTCCAGCGCGGGTACAAATCTTTTGGAATAATAACGCGATTTTCCCAACAGCAAATAGGCATCATCAATTTGTTTGTTGCGTTCTTCGCGGGCAATAAACATAGAGTGTTTTTGAACTGCTTTTACGGCTTTTTCTTCGGCTTTTTCAAATTCTTGCGGAGAACTGTCAGCATCTGCTTGCATTCCCGGTAAAGCCAATACTTCAACTTTTAAAGGTTCAATGGGCAAACGCTCCCAATAATTGTCTTCATAATTGGCATTTAATTGCGCCAAGCCAATACGTAAAGCTTCATGGCCGTTATAAAGCACGTTGTACTTTGTGGTCACCGAATGGTAGCTTCTATTTAAAAAAGCGTCTTTTTTAGTGGAACAATTAACCACCAAAAGCGTCATTAAAAAGCCTGCAATTATTTTAAAACTATTTTTCAAAAGAAATTGTTTTTTACTAACCCATTAACTTATTACGCTAGGTAATTATTGCAATAAGGATTGTAAAAATACAAAAATCTATGCATTTATTTGAATTACACCGAAAAATACGCTTCGAGTTCCTGCAATGTTTCTGCAGAGGTTTTTATGTCTTTAACAATTTCCCCTTTTTCAAGCACCACAATACGATCACAAACTTCGGTAACGTGCCCCAAATCGTGGCTAGAAATTAGAAGCGTTGCGTTGGTTGTAAGGGTTAAATCTTTCAATAATTTCTTCAGTCTTATTTGTGTTGTGGGATCCAAATTTGCAAATGGCTCGTCTAAAACGATCACTTCCGGATGGCCAATCAGCGCCGCAATAATGCCAACTTTTTTCTGATTTCCTTTGGATAAATCTCTCAGGTATTTTTTCTTCCCAATAATTTCATCATTAAAAATCTCTTTGAATTGCAATAAAAAAGAATCAATATCAGCTTTGTTCATTCCCCGAAGTTCGCCAATAAAGTAAAAATATTCTTCCGCAGTTAAATAGCCAATCAAAAAACTTTCATCAATAAAAGAGGCGGTAAAGGGTTTCCATGCTTCGCTTTTATTCACCTGTATTTCATTGTTAAACACACAACCTGTTGTTGGTTTAATAAGGTCCAACAACAAATTGAAATAGGTTGTTTTTCCTGCACCGTTATTGCCTACCAATCCAAAAGACTGTCCTTTCGGAATTTCTAAAATCGGCATATTTAATACGGTTGCGCCGCCATATTTTTTTGAAAGTTCTGTGGTTTTTATCATAGTTTTTGTAGTTTAATTTTGTAATTGTTCAATCTTTTAATTATTCAATATTTTACTTCTCACTAAATGCTGCAATGGTTTTGTATTTTCCCGATTGGTAAATTTTCTCGATACTATTCAAAAAAAAGTTTTTAAATACAATTCCTAAAATGCCACTAAATGCCAAAACAAATAATCCTGCTTCGAAACTTATAAATTTATATGGCAGGTAAAAAAGCAACATTGGCAAACCTAATTTTGGCAAGGCAATGAGCATTTGTGTTGGGTTGAATCCATTGGTGTTGCTAAATGCTTTTGCTTTTACGTTCAACTCAATTGGCACTCTGTTTAATGCGCCGCCAAATAAAGTAATAAACGAATTTAGCCCAATATTAAATAGTGCTCCGGCAGCGATCATTCCATAAATTTTCCATCCAAAGTATAAATAAGGCGTGCTTAAAATAAATGAAAGCGTTACGCCAAGTACCATTAAATACCATTTGGATTCCAAGTATTTTTTATAAGGAATGTTTTGGCTCATTAACATTTTGTAATATTCACTGTCCCACGAAGGCACCAATTGCCCAAACGTCATTAAAAAGCCGCCTGTCACAAACATTGCCGCAAATACCAATACTACCGGTAAATCATTATACGTTTTATTTGTAAAAAAGATCAACCCGTAAAACAGGAACAAGAACGACATCATCATTACCTGTTTCGGGCGCGCATTTCTCCAAATCAATTTTACGTCGTTTTTCAAAAAAATTGCCACGCTACCAAATCGATTCATCCAAGATAAATCTGTGGCGTTCACTTCTTTTATTTTTTTTGAAACTGCATCATCCAAATAAAATTCTTTTTTAATGAACTTGAAATTTACATAATACAAACCGAGCATTAAAAACAAGGGAATCAACACCAAAATTGGGTTGCTATAAAGCGCGTTAAAAGCAATTCCTATAGCTGTTGAGAATTTAAAAACATTAAAATATTCTAAGCCAATTAATAGCGCTAACAAAGAAATAAGCACATAAAAAACGGTATGACTCTTGTTTATGAGAAAGTTTATGAAATTATTTGACAAGCCCAAAAACAAAGTGGCGAAAAACCAGCAAACCACATTTGCTGCTGGATAACCTTCAGTTAATAATACAATGCTGAAGGGCAAAAAGATTAATATTGGAATAAAATTAAAAAAAGAAATAACTGTTTTTCCCAACAAATAATGGATGACCGTGTTTCTTTTAATAGGAATTATCATCAGTGGCTTTATATTCATAACCGGCAATTGCTGCATGAAAAAGCGAACCACCAAATCGAATAATAACCAATAAATTAAAAAATTATTTACAATTATTATTGGATCAAGAGTGGGTAAAGTCTCTTTAAGAATAAAATACAACCCAACGCCCAACATTAAAGCCGCTCCCCCAAAATATAACACCAAAAAAACAAGTAAAATTTTTATGGCAATTCCTTTTTGAAAGTAAGATGAACGAATAAATTGTTTCCATTCAAAATTTATAAAATGTTTGATCATTGGGATGGTTTTGGTTAATGACTCAATTTAAAATTATTTTTATACCAATTTATATTCTGGGTATTGTTTTATCAAAATTTCTTCAACTTTTAAAGGTAACACAAAAGCAATAATATAGGTTAACATAATATAAAAGGTAAAAAACAGGGAAACAATTACTATTAGTGAAACAGTATCTAATTGTATTTTTAAGTTAAGTAGTATTTGTAAAATAAGATTACCGAAAGCAACAATATTGCCTGCATTTAAAATATATTCTTCCAACAACCATTTTTTGTTGGTTTTCTTAAAGCGTTGTTTTTTTATTTTTTGAAGTTGAATTAATCTCACCAATAAAAAAGCAACAATACCAAATCCTAAAATCATATAAATCCATCTGTGATCTGGCGCAAATAAAAAACTGGTATAAATCGCTGAAAAAATTAAAATAACAGCAAGCAATTGAGGCAATTTAAAATAGTTTTTAAAAATACCAAAAACCAATTTCCAATATTTTTTATTTAAGGCATTTGCGCTTGCTTCAACCACCTCCATAAAACCAAAAACACCAAATTTTTTGAAGGAAATCATTTTTGCCTCTTCAAAAGAAAGCATTGGTCTTTCATTCAAAATTTGTTCAATATCATTTGCCAAATGGTCAACCAGCTCGGTTTGTACATCAAAATGTTCTACAAAATGTTGGCGTGTAAATGCGTAAAGTTGTTGTATTTGATCCTTCGAAAGTTTCATCATTTTTTAACTGACAATTTGAGGATAATTTAGTTGTACATATCTTTTATTTTCCAAATACACATATTCCATACACCAATAAAAGAGAATTAAAAGAACAAATATGCCTAGTTGAATGTAGTTGTAATTGGCATTTTTAAAACTATTTTCTGTTCTAAATTGTGTTATATTTAAAAAAAGCAGCATTAAAAAATTGATTAATTGAAATACCAACTCGGTTCTGTTTAAAAATAAAAAATTATTATTTTTATTCTTTTTATCAATTGTCGTTCTAACAAGCGCCTGAATAACAAGTAAAAAAAGGATTATTGTTAATATCATAAAAAACAGCTCTTTGTTGGAAAAGATATCCATTATAAAAACCAAACCATAAAAAGCCATTATTGTAATTATAATTTTAGGTAATTTAAAAAATGATTTTAAATTGATGAAAACTTGACGGTAAAATTGTTTTTGAACAGCTGCTTTTTTAGTTTTCAACAATTTTTTAAAGCCGCTGTCGCTAAAATTTTTATGGGCTTCAACAATAGCTTGCATGAAATTTAAGTTTGGATTTTTTTCTAATTTTTCTTCTAAGCTATTTGCAAAATGATCTACCAATTCTGCCCTAACATCAATCCACTCAATGCCACAAGCGGCAATATATTTGTCAATTTGCTGTATTTGATCTTTGGAGAGTTTCATAATTAAAGCAATTTTATAGTTTTATTTATGCAAACTTCGGATTTATAATATTTTGCATCGTTCTTAAAAACTCTTCCATTTCCGCCAAACGGCTTACGGTTTCTTTTGTTCCGTTTTCGGTTAATTTATAGTATTTCCGCAACCTATTGTCAACCGTAGCAACCTCTACATCCAACAATCCTTCAGCTTCTAATTTGTGCAATGCCGGGTACAAAGCGCCTTCTGTTATTTGAAGTTCACCTTTGGTTAGCTCCTTCACTCTTTGGGTAATTTCATACCCATACATTTTTTCGTTTTCTCCCAGCAACTTTAATATAATGGTTTGTAAAGAACCCTTATATAATTTTTGATTTCCCATTTATAAAAATGTTTATGCGTTGAGCTGTTTATTTGTTTGTCCAAACTCCTTAACAAATATATACATAATTTTATTATGCACAATATTCTTATGTATTACTTTTAACAAAAAATTGTAAATAGATTAATTACTTTTGTATTTATAAAAATTAAACATGTTTAAATTTCATTCGTTCACCATAAAGGAAATAAAAAAAGAGACTGCTGATGCCGTTTCCATCCTATTTGATATTCCAAATGATTTAATAAAGGAATTCAAATTCATTGCCGGACAATATATAAACATCAAAAAAAACATTGCCGGCGAGGAATTGCGCAGGGCGTATTCCATTTGTTCCGCACCAAACAGCGGCGAGTTGCGCATTGTTGTAAAAGCGGTTGACAACGGCGCTTTTTCTGTTTTCGCCACCACTATTTTAAAAGAAGGTGACGTTTTGGAAGTGTCTAAACCTTTGGGAAAATTTATTTTGGAAACAGCTTCATCACAAGCTAAAAATTATTTGGGCATCGCCACAGGAAGCGGAATTACACCAATTATATCCATTATAAAAGCCGTATTAACAGAAGAGCCAAACAGTACTTTTACGCTTATCTATGGCAATAAAACCGAAGCTGACACCATTTTTAAAGCTGAAATAAATCAGTTGCAGATTGCGTATCCTATGCAATTTAAAGTTCAAGACGTTTTTAGCAGAGAACAGAAAGATGGCACTTTATTTGGAAGAATTGACAAAGGAAATCTCAACTTTATCCTTAAAAATACATTTAAAGATATTTCTTTTGATTCCGCTTTTTTATGTGGCCCTGAAATGATGGTAACTGCCTTAAAAGAAACGCTGGCAGAAAATGGTTTGGATAAAAAAAATATTCATTTTGAATTATTTACCCCGCCTGTTGCTTCTGAAGATGAAAAACACATGGCTTTTGAGGGAACTTGCGAAATTACCGTTTTGCTCGATGATGAAGAAACTACGTTTGAAATGGATTCAAAAATAACAATTTTAACCGCAGCGTTAAAAGAAGGTTTGGATGCCCCATATTCTTGCCAAGGCGGAATTTGCAGCAGTTGTTTGGCAAAAGTAACTGATGGGAAGGCATTAATGGATAAAAATTCAGTTTTAAGCGAGGCTGAAATAAAAGACGGATTCATATTAACCTGTCAGGCGCATCCAACCACGCAAAAAATCAACATTGATTACGACAATGTTTAATAAATTATAGTAATTTCACGTTTTAGTAAACTACTTTTATGACTTTTTACGAACTTAAAGAAGCGATACTGATTGGATTTTTCCTTTCCTTTATGATTGGTCCCGTTTTTTTTACCTTAATTCAGACCAGTATTGTTAAAGGCGCACGTGCTGCTTTTTCATTTGATTTAGGGGTGGTTTTGGGCGATATTGTTTTTATTTTAATTGCCTATTATGGCAGTAAAAGCTTTTTGGAAGAAATAAAAGACGATCCTCGTTTGTTTTATTTTGGTGGTTCAATTCTGTTGATTTAT
>DAIQBF010000082.1:7145-11642 GCA_036781305.1 Lutibacter sp. | reverse complement strand
CAATATCTAATATTTAAATTCTAATATCTAATATTTAAATTCTAATATCTAATATTTAACTTCTAATATTTAATATTTAACTTCTAACTTTAGGAAATTCTCCAATATCCGTTCTCCTGCCTTACTGCTTTTTTCAGGATGAAATTGCACGCCGTAAAAATTATTTTTTTTCAATGCTGAAGTGTATTTTATCCCGTATTCAGTGGTTGCAATGGCCTTATTATTTAACGGAACATAAAAACTGTGCACCAAATACATAAATTCGTTTTCATTGATCCCTTCAAACAAAGGTGATTTCAAATTCTCAATTTGATTCCAGCCAATTTGAGGGACTTTCACGGTATTGTCAAACTTTACAACATCCACATCAAAAATTCCCAAGCCTTTTGTGTCGCCTTCTTCGCTAGAATTGCACATCAGCTGCATTCCCAAACAAATGCCCAAAACCGGTTGCTTCAATGTAGGAATCAATGTATCCAAACCAGTTGATTTTAATTTTTCCATCGCACTGCTTGCTTCACCAACACCAGGGAAAATCACTTTATCAGCTGCTTTTATTTCTTCAGCATCATCAGATAAAACAGCTTCATAACCCAAACGTTGAATGGCAAATTTTATGGATTGAATGTTCCCCGCCCCGTAATTTATAATAACGATTTTAAGTCCCCCAGCCCCCGAAGGGGGAGCTGATGTAGATTGTATTCTATTTTGGTTCATCACTTTTTAATATTTAACTTCTAACTTTTAATATTTAACTTCTAATATTTAATATTTAATATTTAATATCTAATATCTAACTTCTAACTTTCTCCCCTTCGGGGGTTTGGGAGCCTATAGCATTCCTTTTGTGCTTGGCAAAATCATTTTTTCAGGATCTCTTTTTACAGCGGCTTTTATGGCTTTTGCAAATGCCTTAAAAATGGCTTCAATTTTATGATGTTCATTCACCCCTTCAGCTTTGATATTCAAGTTGCATTTTGCACCGTCAGTAAACGATTTGAACAAATGAAAGAACATTTCTGTTGGCATTTCTCCAATCATTTCACGTTTAAAATCCGCTTCCCAAACCAGCCAGTTTCTTCCGCCAAAATCTATGGCAACTTGTGCCAGACAATCGTCCATCGGCAAACAAAATCCGTAACGTTCAATACCCAATTTGTTTCCAAGCGCTTTCGCAAAAACTTCTCCAAGGGCAATTGCGGTATCTTCAATGGTATGATGCTCATCCACTTCCAAATCGCCTTTTACTTGAATGGTTAAATCCATTTGGCCGTGACGTGCAATTTGATCGAGCATATGGTCAAAAAAGGCAATTCCTGTTGAAATATTGCTTTTTCCGGTTCCGTCTAAATTTAGGTTGATGTAAATTTGGGTTTCGTTGGTGTTTCTTGTGAGTTCAGCAGTTCTGTTTTCTAATTTTAAAAACGCATATATTTTTTGCCAATCGTTGGTTTCCAAAGCAATATAATTGTCTAATTCCGCTCTTTTTACGGTTATTTCTCCAGTTCCAAGATTGGTATTGTCGTTGATAAAAATTCCTTTTGCGCCTAAGTTTTTAGCCAATTGAATATCGGTTAAACGATCACCAATCACAAAGGAATTCTCCAATTCATATTCCTCAGAAAAATACGCTGTTAACAAACCTGTATTGGGTTTTCTCGTTGAAGCATTGTCTTTTGCAAAAGTTTTATCAATAATGACCTTTTCAAATTTTACGCCCTCATTTTCAAAACATTGGATTACAAAATTTTGAACCTTCCAAAAATCCGCTTCCGAATAACTTTCTGTTCCCAAACCATCCTGATTGGTTACCATCACCAATTCATAATCGAGTTCTTTGGCTATTTTGCCCAAATAAGTGAATACTTTCGGATAAAAGTATATTTTCTCTAAGGCATCAACCTGCTGGTCAATCGGTTCTTTAATCAGGGTGCCGTCCCTGTCTATAAACAATACTTTTCGCTTCATTTTATAGGTCTTTTAATGCTTTCATCAATTTTATATTTTCACTTTTTGTGCCAATTGTCAATCGCAAAGTGTTTTCACATAGTGGCTGCGAGGTTCTGTTCCTGATCACAATCCCCTTTTCAATCAGTTGATGGTATCGTTTTGTGGCATCATCCACTTTTACTAAAATAAAATTAGCATCTGTTGGATAAATTTCTTCAATAAATGAGATAGCTATTAATTTGCCAATCAGTTTTTCACGCTGTTCTAAAATTTTATCAATTTCATTTCTGACTTTATTTTTGGTCAAAATCCGTTTTAACGCTCTTTGCTGAGTTAATTCATTCACATTATAGGGCGGTTTAATTTTGTTTAAAACCGCAATAATTGGGGAAGAAGCATAACAGATTCCCAGCCTAATCCCTGCCATTCCGTAGGCTTTGGACAAAGTTTGCGTCACCACCAAGTTCGGAAATTCATTGAGCCTTTGCAACCAGCTTTTTTCCGAAGAAAAATCAATATACGCTTCATCAATAACCACCAATCCATTAAATGAATTCAACAATATTTCAATACTTTCATTGGTAAAAGAATTGCCGGTGGGATTGTTTGGCGAACACAAGAAGATAATTTTTGTGTTTTGGTCAACAGTTTTTAAAATTTCATTCACATTGGGTTGAAATTTATCTGTTAACAACACTTCCCTTTCTTCAATATTATTGATGTTAGCCAATACTTTATACATTCCGTAAGTTGGCGGCAAGGTAATTACATTGTCAACTTTTGGCTCACAAAACGCCCTGAAAATTAAATCCAGCACTTCATCGCTGCCATTTCCCAATAAAATTTGAGTCACGGGAATATCCTTCAATTTTGACAAGGTCTCTTTTACAGTAGTTTGTTGCGGATCCGGATAACGATTAACGCCATTTTCAAACGGATTTTCATTGGCATCCAAGAAAACCATACCAGCAGTCACCTGTTTAAATTCATCACGAGCCGACGAATAAGGTTTCATTTGCTTTACATTTTCCCTAACCAAGTTTTGAATGTTGAAACTATCTTTCATTTTCAATTGCTTTTAATCGAAGTGTCACTGCATTTTTGTGCGCCGTCAGTCCTTCGGCTTCTGCCATAATTTCTATGGTTTTTCCAAGATGCTGAATTCCTTTTTCTGAAATTCTCTGAAAGGTCATCGCTTTTAAAAAAGAATCAAGATTTACGCCCGAATACGCCTTGGAATAACCGTTTGTAGGCAATGTATGATTGGTGCCCGAAGCATAGTCTCCGGCACTTTCAGGCGTGTAATTCCCAATAAATACAGAGCCTGCATTTTCGATGTTTTCAATATAAAAGTCATTGTCATTGGTGCAAACAATAAAGTGTTCCGGTCCATATTCATTGATGATTTCCATCGCTGTTTCTTTGGATTTCACAAAAATTAACTTCGAATTTGCGATAGATTTTGCGGCTATTTTTTTACGCGATAATAAAGGCAGCTGGATTTCAATTTCCGTTTCAACTTTTTTTAACATTTCCATGGAAGTCGATACCAAAATCACCTGACTGTCGGTTCCGTGTTCTGACTGGCTCAATAAATCGGAAGCCACAAAACGCGCATTTGCAGAGTCATCGGCAACAATCAGCAATTCACTTGGCCCGGCGGGCATATCAATCGCCACACCGTATTTGGTGGCCAATTGTTTTGCAACGGTGACATATTGATTGCCTGGCCCAAATATTTTATAAACCTTTGGGATGGCTTCCGTGCCAAATGTGAGCCCGGCAATGGCCTGAATTCCGCCCACTTTTAAAATTTTTGTAATGCCGCACACTTGCGCTGCATAGAGAATTGCAGGATTTATTTCTCCTTTTTTATTGGGTGGCGAACACAAAACAACTTCTTTACAGCCTGCAATTTGCGCTGGAATAGCCAACATCAACACCGAAGAAAACAAAGGTGCTGTTCCTCCAGGAATATACAATCCCACTTTCTGAATTGGTCTTTTTTCCTGCCAACATTCAACGCCTTCAACGGTTTCCACAAAAACTTTTGCTGTTTTTTGCGCCAAATGAAATTTTTCAATCGCTTTTTTAGCCTGTTGAATGGCTTCTTTTAATTCATTTGGCAAAGCATTTTCAGCGGCTGAAATTTCTTTGCTTGAAACGCATAAATCGTCCAAAGAAACACCGTCAAATATTGACGTATATCTTTTTACGCCATCATCGCCGTTTCTTTTAACATCATCAAAAATAGCGTTGACCGTATTTTCAACAGCTTCAATGGTTTGTGTTGGTCTTTTTAACATAGAAATCCATGCTGTTTTCGGCGGATTTATTATTTTTTTCATTGTTTTTTAATTGTGTAATCGTTTATTTGTGTAACTGTTTATCCTATCCCCAACCCTTTCCAAAGGAAAGGGAGTTTGATTGGGTGTTGAATAATAATTGGAATAATTAAAGTAGGGTCAGGTCGCGACCTGACCGTACAAAATAGGTCGCGACCTGACCGTACAAAATAGGTCGCGACCTGACCGTACAAAATAGGTC
>DAIQBF010000082.1:0-7045 GCA_036781305.1 Lutibacter sp. | reverse complement strand
GCGACCTGACCCTACTTTTTTAATTCAAATGTCTGTTTCATTTCCCATCGCGCCGGCTGGCCCTATCGCTAAAAACAGCCACAGGCTGTTTTCTTTACGCTCTGTTCCCCCTTCGGGGGTTAGGGGGCTTTATATCACCATTTTTTCAATGGGAACCACCAACAAGCCTTCGGCACCCAATTGTTTTAATTCATCAATTACTTCCCAAAAAGTATCTTTTTCGATGACGGTATGAATGGAACTCCAGCCTGCTTCTGCCAAAGGCAATACGGTCGGACTCCGCATTCCCGGCAATATTTTTATGATTTCGGCAATTCTGTCATTGGGCGCATTCATTAAAATATATCTCGATTTTCTTGCTTTTAACACCGCCTGAATCCGAAATTGAAGTTTGTCCAGCACCAACTGGCTTTCCGCAGAGATACTTGGCGAAACCGCCAAAACGGCTTCGCTGCTCAGCATCACCTCAACTTCTTTCAAATTATTTTTAAACAAGGTGCTTCCGCTTGAAACAATGTCACAAATGGCATCGGCCAAACCAATGCTTGGCGCAATTTCCACAGAGCCGTTAATGATATGAATATCAGCCGTAATATTAAATTTTTTAAAATATTCCTTTACGGTATTCGGATAAGAAGTGGCGATGCGCATACCGTTTAAATCGTTGATGCTTTTGTAATTTACGCCTTTCGGAACCGCCAAAGAAACACGGCATTTAGAAAATCCGAGTTTTTCGACAACAGTGATTCCATTTCCCTTTTCAATCAAAACATTGTCACCAATAATGGCCACATCAACCACGCCATCTTTTAAATACTGAGGAATATCCCCATTTCTTAAATATAAAACTTCCAAAGGAAAATTACTTGCCGATGCTTTTAGTTGGTCTTTTCCATTATCTATGGAAATGCCACAATCCTTCAACAATTGAAGCGAATCTTCGTTTAACCTTCCTGCTTTCTGAACTGCGATTTTTAATTTACTCATTTTTATTTTTGTTGCTATGTTTGAGTAAATCAATAGATTTTAACGAAAAAACCCGCTTGATCAACTCAAACGGGTTTTAAATATATGTTTAATTTTTACACAATACATTTTCAACTCACCTGAGCGCGACTATGAAAATGATGATGATGGTTTTGTGTAAAATTCATTTTTCTTGTTTTATTATTTGGCAAATATAAAAAATTGTTTAGTAAACAATCCCATATTTTTTAAAATATTTACAAACTTCATCGTTTTGTTAAATAATTAACATTTTAGTTGTGGAATCGTTGAATTGTTGAATGTTTCATCGTTTTTAGGTGTTTTACTAATTTTTAAATAATTATCAATTGTTTTGGGCGTTACCACAAGGGTCGCGCCTTTTGTTCCAAACTTTTTTTCGGTAAAAACCGCAAAAAAGGTTTTCCACTGCAGTCGCTAACGCAAGCTGGATTACGAATTCAGACCCGCCAGCCGCAGGCAGGTTTCTGATTTACGATTTTAGAATTTTGATATACCTTAAATCCGCAAGCGAATGTTGAAAAGAAAGTTGAAAAGTCAGTAAAACTAGTGCTTTAAAGACTTTTCACTTTCAATTAAATTCACCAATTTAGGTGAAACATTTTTGCGAATGAAAATTACAACTTCTAAAGACAACATCAACTCTTTTGGTGGATTAAATTTTATAACATCGGAGTTTGAAAAGTTAAAACTCACAGAATTAATCACACAACACCTTGGAGAACGCTCGATATATGCCAAGTATAGTTATAGCGATGTAATAAAAAATCTATGGGCGATAACTTTTGCAGGAGGGGATTGTGCCGAAGATATTCACACCAATTTAAAAGATGAGTTACTGCAGATAGAAAACCTCAATATATGCTCGCCCGACACTATTTTGCGACTTCAAAAACAACTGGCACTTGATAAAGAAATTCACATAAGCAAAACCAATTCAGTCAACGAATTTAGCAAACACAGTACGCTCAATGCCCTGAATTTAGACATGTTGCTGCATTCAGAAATCATAAAACCCCATGCGTTTTATGATTTTGATTTTGACAATCAATTTATACCCTGCGAAAAATACGACTCCAAAAAAGGGTATAAAATGAAGGATGGTTATTTTCCTGGAGTAGCTACCATTAATAAGCATATTGTGTATTTTGAAAACAGAAATGGTAACAGTAATGTAAAATTTAAACAAGCCGAAACGCTTCAATCAGCATACGATTTACTCAAAAATAAAGCTGTTTTTATTGATAGAAGTCGTATGGACTGTGGCTCATTTACCAAAGAAATAATAAAAGTAGTGGAAGCCAATAGCGAAAAATTTTATATCAGGGCACAACGTTGCGAAGAATTATCCAACCAAATAAGAGAACTAAAACAATGGGAAACAGTAAAAATAGGCTTGTTTGAGGTAGAGGTTTGTAGTGTTGAATATGCTCCATTCGGAGAAGAAAAAATTTACCGCTATGTAGTAAGCAGAGAAAAAAACAATACAGGACAGACAACTATTTTTTTTAATGATAACTTTACATACAGAGCCATAGCAACCAATGACTGGGATTCTTCCAACAAAGAAATTATCGAATATTACAACCAAAGAGGAGCTAGTGAAAAAATATTTGACGAGATGAATAATGATTTTGGTTGGAAAAATTTACCCTTTTCATTTTTGCAGCAAAACACAGTATATATGCTGTTAATGGCAATGTGTAGAAATTTTTATTTGATTATCTTAGAAAAAATAGCACAAAAAGTGTCCTTCGTAAAATCCAATTTCAGGCTCAAAAAATTTATATTTCGCTTTGTAGTAGTACCCTTCAAATGGATCAAACGTGGAAGACAAAAAATCCTCAAATTATTTACCCAAAAGCCCTATCAATTACTATTAACCTAGCGTTTTAAACCCTAATAAAAATAAATCCATAGGATAATTACGCTCTGATGGCACTCTAAACCCCTTTGAATACGCTGTATGTTAATCCTTATGAGAAAAATCAGGCAATAGTATTTGAATTAAAAAAATTAGCAAAAAAAATGACAGAAAAACACGGATTCAATACAAAAAAAGTCAAAAAAATTATCCGAAAAGATTACTTTTACCACATAAAATAAATGTTTAAAATAGCAAATTAATCGCTTGCGGATTTAAGGATATATAATAAAGGGACAGGTCGCAATTACTTTTTTACTTTATGTCATTAATTCCTCCTTCGGGGCAATGTCATTAAGTTAAGGATATTTGTCATTCCGACAAAGGAGGAATCACATCAAATAGCTTAGCATTGTGAGATTCCTCGTGCCTCGGAATGACAAAATAAAGGCGTTAAAGTCTTAACTTAATGACATTGCCCTTCGGGGGTTAGGGGGCTTTAATTTTTCAATCTTTCAATATTTTTGCCTTTTTTTTAAAATTTACACTTTCTAAGTACGGACAGGTCGCGACCTGTCCCTACAATTCAACCTTATAATCATTCATTCTTCTAATAATTTTAATTAAATTTGCACATCCTAACATACAAAAAAATCAATTTATGATTCAATTCTTTGGAAACAAAAGCAGTAAAATATATGCTGTACAAACGTCAAAAGAACTATCCCAAACCGACATTAAAAAATTAAACTGGCTTTTTGGCAATCAAGAAAAATTAGCTGAGGCATCAATCGATGCTTTTTTTATTGGTCCGCGTGCTGCCATGATAACACCTTGGAGCACCAATGCCGTTGAAATTACCCAAAATATGGGTGTTGAAGGGATTCTAAGAATTGAAGAATTTAACACCTCAACAAAAGACGCTAAATTTGACCCGATGATTTTTCAAAAATACGCTTCCTTAAATCAGGATATATTTACCATAAATATTGAGCCAGCCCCAATTTTAGAAATTGAAGATATTGCGACTTACAACGCCCAGGAGGGATTGTCTTTAAATGATGAAGAAGTTGACTATTTAAATAATATAAGCAAAAAAATTGGCAGAAAACTGACCGATTCCGAAGTGTTTGGTTTTTCTCAGGTAAATTCAGAACATTGCCGTCATAAAATCTTTAACGGAACTTTTGTGATTGACGGCGAAGAAATGCCTTCTTCCCTATTCAAACTCATCAGAAAAACTTCTGAAACAAACCCAAACGGCATTGTTTCAGCCTACAAAGACAATGTGGCTTTTGTTGAAGGTCCGATTGTGGAGCAATTCGCGCCAAAAACGGCCGACAAACCCGATTTCTACGAGAAAAAAGATTTTAAATCGGTGATTTCTTTAAAAGCGGAAACACATAATTTTCCAACCACTGTAGAGCCTTTTAACGGTGCCGCAACAGGTTCTGGAGGTGAAATTAGGGATCGATTGGCAGGCGGAAAAGGATCTTTGCCATTGGCAGGAACTGCGGTTTATATGACTTCCTATTCTCGTTTGAATGAAGACAGGCCTTGGGAAAACGCCATGAAAGAACGTGATTGGTTGTACCAAACCCCTATGGATATATTGATAAAAGCGTCGAATGGCGCTTCCGATTTCGGAAACAAATTTGGGCAACCGCTTATAGCTGGTTCTGTGTTGACTTTTGAACACGAACACTTCGACAAGCTCAGTATGACATCACGCAAATTGGGATACGACAAAGTGATTATGCAAGCCGGGGGAATTGGCTATGGAAAAGCAGATCAGGCTATAAAAGACAAACCAAAAGCAGGCGATAAAATAGTGATTCTTGGCGGTGACAATTACCGAATCGGAATGGGAGGCGCGGCAGTTTCATCAGCAGATACGGGCGAATTTAAGAGTGGTATTGAACTTAATGCCGTACAGCGTTCCAATCCGGAAATGCAAAAAAGAGCCGCAAATGCCATTCGCGGAATGGTTGAAAGTGATGTAAACACCATCGTTTCCATACACGATCACGGTGCGGGCGGACATCTAAATTGCTTGTCTGAATTGGTGGAAGAAACCGGCGGATTGATTGACTTGGATAAATTGCCAATCGGTGATCCTACACTTTCAGCAAAAGAAATAATCGGCAACGAATCTCAGGAACGTATGGGATTGGTTATAGGAAAAGATGATGCCGAATATTTGCATAGAATTGCAGATCGTGAACGTGCTCCATATTATGAAGTTGGGGAAGTAACCAATAACAAGCGTTTTACATTTGAATCAAAATCAACCGGGGCAAAACCAATGGATTTCGCCTTAGAGGATATGTTTGGCAGTTCTCCAAAAACCATCATGAACGATAAAACTATTGTAAGAAATTACCAAGATTTGTCGTATAACCAAAACGAAATTCACAACTACATTAAACAAGTACTGCAATTAGAAGCTGTTGCCTGTAAAGATTGGCTGACCAATAAAGTGGATCGTTGCGTAGGCGGAAAAGTTGCCAAACAACAATGCGCTGGTCCCTTGCAATTACCATTGAATAATGTTGGCGTTATGGCATTGGATTATCATGGAAAAGAAGGGATTGCAACTTCTATTGGCCATGCGCCAATAAGTGCGCTTATCGATCCGGAAGCTGGAAGCAGAAATGCAATTGCTGAAGCTTTGACCAATATTATTTGGGCACCATTACAAGACAATTTAAAGTCAGTTTCATTATCGGCAAACTGGATGTGGCCTTGTAAAAATGAAGGAGAAGACGCGCGTTTGTACAAAGCTGTAAAAGCAGTCTCAGACTTTTCTATTGAATTGGGAATCAATGTACCGACAGGAAAAGATTCTATGTCAATGAAGCAAAAATATCCCAATGATGAAGTTTTATCTCCGGGAACAGTCATTATTTCAGCTGCTGGGCATTGTTGTGATATTACGAAAGTTGTTGAACCGGTACTTCAAAAAAGTGGGCTAAACAAAATCTATTATATCAATTTATCTAATGATGCCTATAAATTAGGCGGTTCATCATTTGCGCAAACTCAAAATAAAATTGGTAAGGAAACACCAAGCATAAAAGATGCCGCCAAATTTAAAAATGCGTTTAATACCATTCAAAATCTGATAAAAGAAGGCAGGATTTCCGCAGGCCATGATATTTCAGCAGGTGGAATGCTAACTACTTTACTGGAATTGTGCTTTTCCCAAGAAATGTTGGGTGTAAATATTGATATTTCTAAATTAGGCGAAGATGATACCGTAAAAGTATTATTTGCGGAAAACAGCGGAATAATTTTCCAAAGTAGTGATGCTGAAGTTCCTTCAATTTTAGCTTCAAATAATGTGGATTTCTTTGAATTGGGAAATGCTGTTAGAAGCGAAACCGTAAAAATAACCAACAATGGTGAAGTTTTGGAATTTAACATTCCTGAATTGCGTGATGTTTGGTATAAAACTTCTTATTTATTAGATGCAAAACAATGTGCAAATAATAAAGCAGATGAAAGATTTGAAAATTATAAAAATCAGCCTTTACAATATAAATTTCCAAATCACTTCACAGGGAAACTTAATTCCATCACTTCGAGCCTGCCTGTCCGGCAGGCAGGCGCAGTCGAGAGGCCAAAAGCTGCGATCATTCGCGAAAAAGGAAGCAATTCTGAACGCGAAATGGCAAATGCCATGTATTTGGCGGGATTTGATGTAAAAGATGTGCACATGACCGATTTAATCAGCGGACGGGAAACCTTGGAAGACATTCAGTTTATTGGAACCGTTGGCGGATTCTCCAACTCCGATGTGTTGGGTTCCGCGAAAGGTTGGGCGGGTGCCTTTTTATACAATGAAAAAGCAAAAAATGCCTTGGATAATTTCTTCAAAAGAGAAGATACGTTGTCCGTTGGAATTTGCAATGGTTGCCAGCTTTTTATGGAACTGGAAGTGATAAATCCCGAACATAAAGTTCATGGAAAATTATTGCACAACGATTCCAATAAATACGAAAGCGGATTTACTTCGGTAACTATTCAAGAAAATAATTCGGTGATGCTTTCCAGTTTGGCTGGAAGTACTTTAGGAATTTGGATTTCTCACGGGGAAGGAAAATTTAGCTTGCCAATGGAAGAATCAGCCTATAATATTGTTGCCAAATATGGTTACGATAAATATCCTGCGAA
>DAIQBF010000081.1:0-11681 GCA_036781305.1 Lutibacter sp. | reverse complement strand
GCTGAAAATCGAATTGTTGCTCATTGGGGAATCGGTGCTTATCATTTCTATTCTTACAGGCGTATTTGGGATTCTAAACGCAAGTGTACACAGGGATTTTAAAAAAATGCTTGCGTATTGCACTATTGAAAATATAGGTATTATTGGAGCCGGTATCGGATTGTTTCTTATTGGAGCCGCATTCAACAACAATATGCTTATGGTCATCGGATTGAGTGGGGCTTTGTTGCACACTTTAAATCACTCTTTGTTTAAATCGTTGCTGTTTTTTTCAGCGGGTAACGTATATCAACAAACCCACACACGAGATATGGAAAAATTGGGCGGATTGATCCACCAAATGCCACAAACGGCAATCTTGTTTCTTATTGGCTCTATTGCCATTGGCGGATTGCCGCCTTTGAACGGTTTTATTTCAGAATTTTTAATTTACAATGGCTTTTTGGAAGGAATTAATACCGTTGGGCTTACGCATTCTACCTTAATGATTCTTTCTCTTGCAGGTTTGGCATTTATTGGCGGACTTTCATTGCTGACGTTTACCAAAACTTTTGGCACAATATTTTTAGGAAACCCACGTCAGCCATTGCACAATCTGCCTTCCGAAGTTTCTTTATGGATGCGTGCACCACAATATTTTATAGTTGCCATTATGTTGAGCATAGGATTGTTTCCGCAGTTTTATTTTTCGGTGACTCTGCAACTTATCCAAATGGTTTTGCCGACTTCCATTTTGTTAGATATAGAAACTTTTACGCCTACAATAGCACTTATGGGCAATGTTGGTTTTTAATCCATTTTATTTTTAGCATTGCTTATTGCCATTTATCTTTTGAGAAATTATTTTGTAAGCCGCCATCCTATTCAAAAAACGGCTACTTGGGGTTGTGGTTATGTGGCTCCAAACGTGCAGATGCAATATACCGGAAAGTCTTATTCTAAAAGTTTGGGGAAACTTCTGGACATTGTGGTAAAAGAAAAGAAAAAATATACTGAAATTGAACTGGGGGAAATTTTCCCAAAAACAAGAAATCATAACTCGCATTTTGTTGATTTCTTTGAAAACACGATATTTGATAGGACCACAAAGCAATTGCTCAAATTTTTGAATTATTTTCAATTTATACAAAATGGAAAAGTTCAAATGTATGTGATCTATGGTTTGTTCTTTATTCTTTTGATATTTTTTGGCACTTTATTTAACCTAATTTAATGGCTTATATTCAAACATATATTGCAATACTGGCAGTATCACTTCTGGCGATACCGTTTCTAAAAGTGAAATGGAAAGGAATAATTACCTTTTCATTAGTCGTTTTTAGTGCTATATGGAGTGGATATCTTGTATTGCCCGCTTTGTTGGGAGAGAAATTGGAGTTTGTTTTTCAGGGATCAATAGTTACGGGTGAAATCCCAATCAGGATTGACGCGCTGTCTGCCTGGTTTATTTTGCTGATTAACTTTACCATGATTACCGGAGCGCTGTATGGATTGTATTATATGAAAGTCTATAGAAAACAGGCTTCCAACTTAACATTGCATTGCGTTGCCTATCTTCTGGCACAAACATCGCTTATGGCGATATGTGTGATACAAAACTCTTTAGTATTTCTGGTTGCATGGTAAATCATGACCATTTCAACCTTTTTGCTCATCATTTTTGAATATTACAAACAAGACACTTTAAAGGCTGGCATAAATTTCCTCATCCAGTCGCATGCAGCTGTCTTATTTCTGACTTTGGGTTTTATTTGGGTATATTATCAAACAGGATCGTATGACTTTATTGCGATAAGTCAATTTTCAATCAATTTTCCGCCCCTTACAAGTTTGGCGTTGTTTTTCTTCTTTTTCATTGGTTTTGCTGTCAAAGCCGGATTTGTTCCTTTTCATACCTGGCTTCCTTATGCACATCCTGTAGCACCTTCCCATATTTCAGGAGTGATGTCGGGCGTCATTATCAAAATCGGAATTTTTGGAATTTTGAGAATGCTTCAGCTAATTCAAACTGATTATGTTGTATTGGGCTATATTATACTTCTTTTTTCTGTAATTTCTGGGATTTACGGGGTTATGCTCGCCATATTGCAGCACGATCTAAAGAAACTCCTCGCCTACCACAGCATAGAAAATATTGGTATTATCGGCATTGGGATTGGGCTGGGAACACTGGGAATTGGGCAACAAAATACCACCTTAATTCTGCTTGGTTTTGGCGGAGCTTTACTTCATGTGCTTAATCATTCTTTGTTTAAATCCTTGCTCTTTTATAGTGCCGGAAATGTATATCAAGCCACACATACCCTAAATATCGAGCACTTTGGAGGTTTGGTAAAACAAATGCCACAAACCACAATTTTATTTTTAATTGCCGCACTTGCTATTTGCGGACTTCCCCCTTTTAACGGATTTGTATCTGAATTTCTCATTTACTCAGGTTTGTTTGATGGGATGGCGAGCAAAGAAATGCTCAATCTTGTAGCGCTTCTGTTTTCAGTTTTTGGCTTGGTTCTAATTGGCGGACTTGCCCTTCTTTGTTTTACGAAAGCATTTGGCGCCATGTTTTTAGGAAATCCAAGACATCTTTTTCATACAGAACCTAAAGAATCAAATCTGGGAAAATTGGTTCCTATGTATATGGTTGCAACATTTATTGTTACCATAGGTTTATTTCCTCAGTTTTTCTTTTCGCTGATAAGTGAACCCCTAAAATTATATACAGGTAAAATAAATTTTACCGGAGAAATTACAACTGCAATTTCAATTACCGAAACTATGCAAACTATCGGATTTAGTGCAATGGGATTTATTGCTTTAGCATTGCTTATTTTCCTTATCAGAAATAGAATTATAGCTCAAAAATCAAAGCCAATACTAGCAACCTGGAGTTGCGGCTATGTTGGCGAAACCGAAAAAATGCAATATACGGCCAGCTCGTTTATTAGATCTTATAGAAAACTTGCAGAACCTATGCTATCCATCAAAAAAAATAAAATAGAGGTAGAAGGTATTTTCCCAATTACAGGAAGGCATGAAACCCATCCTTATGACAAAATTGAAGAATGGCTCATTGACAAACCATGGAGTTTAATGAAACTTTTTTTCGGCAAATTCAGATTTCTGCAAAATGGAAATCCACAGTTTTATGTACTCTATGGAGTCACTTTTATCGCATTAATTATAAGTATTCCCATAATTAATGAGATTATAAAGAAAATAATTTATTTTTTAAATCAGATATAATATGATAAGTCTTGTATTGATAGTGCTCACAAGTTTGCTTTTTATGGGGATTATAATAAGAACCAAAAGCATTGCTTCAGGTAGAAAAGGACCGGGATTGTTTCAACCAATGAAAGACATTATCCGTTTGTGGAAAAAAGGTGCTGTTTTCAGTCAAACCACCAGTTTTATTTTTCAGATTGCCCCAAGCATTTATTTTGCGTCTATAATTATGGCTATTTTGGTAATTCCTTTTGGCCATTACAAAGGAATTATTTCCTTTGATGGAGATTTTGTGTTTTTCGCCTATGTTTTGGCACTTGGAAAATTCTTTAGCATTATTGGAGCCTTAGATACCGGAAGCAGTTTTGAAGGAATGGGCGCAAGCAGGGAAGCCCTGTTTTCTTTGCTCGCTGAACCTGCCTTTTTTATTTTGATGGGTTCTTTTGCACTTTATACAGGCCATACTTCTTTTCATGAAATATTTACTTCCCTTAATTATGGCTCTTATATTTCTTATGGACTTGGCGTATTGGCAACTTTTGTTTTGGTGCTGATTGCCTTGATAGAAAATAGTCGTATGCCAGTTGATGATCCCAAAACACACTTGGAATTAACAATGGTGCATGAAGTTATGATTTTGGACAATAGCGGATTTGATTTAGGATTGATTTTATATGGCACTAATTTAAAATTTGCTATGTACGGTGCACTTATCGCCAATTTTTTTATCGGTTCTTTTTCAATATGGATTTCAATACTAATATTTTTAACGGTGCAAATTATGTTTGCTATTACGGTAGGAATTGTAGAATCGTTTTCGGCAAGATTTAGAATGGGAAATAATGCACAATTTATTTTTACCCTTACCTCAATTTCAATATTAATTTTTTTCGGGGTATTGCTGATTATGGGGAAATTTGCATAATAATTAAATATAAAATATTAGATATTAGATATTAGATATTAGAAGTTGCCCACAATTACCAAAAAACACACACTAAAAAACAAATATGGATTTAAAATCAGTACACACAATATTTAAAGACAATTTATTAAGAATCCCTTCATACCAAAGAGGATATTCTTGGTCAAATAACAAAAAAATAAACCCTTCATCTGCTTTTCCTCTGAAAGATGTAAAAGGTCAATTAGTAGACCTTTGGGAAGATATTACAAATATTCCAGTTGGAAGTTGGCATTATACAGGACTATTAACATTAGTTGAAATAAAGGTAAAAGAATATAATTGGTTAGCTACTCATAAGCAATTTGCTATTGTCGATGGTCAACAAAGAATTACTTCAATTTTAATCTTGCTTTCTGTGATAATTGAAAAAGCTAATTCAATAAATCACATTTTAGGACTTAGAGATGGTGATGCTGAATTTCAATATTTATTCATTGAAAAGTCAAATCTAAAAGCATATATTTTTGGATATGAAAAAGACAATCCTAGTGATAAATATTTCAGAAAACATATATTAAACTTAGATGAAATTGAAGACGATAGTGAAGAAAGTATTTATACTGAAAACTTAAAAAATGCTCGAATATTTTTTGAAAATATGATTAATCATAGTATTGAATATTCAGAAAATGATGAAGCAACTACACTTCAACAATTATTTGATACTGTTACTAATAATTTAAGATTTAACGAATATATATTACCTGTTGAATTGGATGAATATGTTGTTTTTGAAACAATGAACAACAGAGGTAAGCCTTTATCTCAATTAGAAAAACTTAAAAATCGTTTGATGTATCTAAATGATAAATTTGAAGTTTCGAATTATGGTGACGAAGAATTATCTGAAGAAGAATTGACAAAAATTAAAGTTGCTCAACAAAATGAATTAAGCAATGCAATTAATAAGGCTTGGATAACAATTTATCAATCACTTGGGAAAAACAAAAAAACACCTCTTAATGATGAAGAATTCGTAAAAAATCATTGGATTACTTTTTTTGGTGATTATAGTAGACAAGAAGCAAATGTTTACGCGAACTTTTTATTTAATGAATATTTCCATTTACAAATGGTTTATGATAAAACATTGACTAGAAACGACACAGAAAAATATGTAAAATCATTACAAGTAAGCTCTAAATGGTGGAACAAACTTAATCATCCAGAATATTTTACTAATGAAGAAATAGAATTAAAAAATGCTATTTTAAATCTAAAAAGAGCTGGTATAAGTCCTTCTTTTAAACCTTTGATTCTAGCTATATTAACAAGATATGATAGATTAGATTTTATCCCTGTAATTCACTTACTTGAAAAATACAACTTCAAAGTTTTTGATGTTTCAAACCGTAAAGCTAATACAGGAGATTCTAAATTATATAGTCTTGCTTATGAAGTGTTTAATAGAAGTATTAATAGATATTCATTAATTGAAGAAATAAACAATATAACAAATCAATATTATCGTTTTACTTCATTTATAAATAGAATTGAAGAATTATTTGATACTGGTAAAGGATACTACGATTGGTCGGGTAGGAAATACTTCCTATTTATTTATGACCAATATTTAAGAAAAGTTAACAGTACATCTACTATTGCATCTGAATTACAATGGGAAGATTTTGTAAACAAAAAAAGCATAGAGCATATTTTACCCCAAAGTGCCTGTCTTAGTGTTGAGGAATATGCATCTGAAAAAAATAGCAATAAAAATTTCGTCATAGAATCTTATGAAAAAATTCAGAATGATTGGAGTAATTTTAAACATTTCACACCATTCGAGAGAAAAAGACTTGCTAATAGTTTAGGTAATTTATTGGCAATATCCTCTAGTGATAATTCTTCTTTCAGCAACGACCCTTTTGAATATAAAGTCGACCAAAGTAATAAAGGTGACAATTATAAAAACAGAGGATATAAATTTGATTCATTAAGTGCAATGATAGTTGCATCTGAAAATATGGAATGGACAGCTGGAGCAATTTTAAAAAGAGGTTTAAAAATGTTAGATTTTCTATGTGAATATATTGGACAGGATTTTAGTGATATTGAAAACGTAGATAAATACAAGTTATTAGGGTTAGAATTTATGTATGAGAAAGAATTAGAAAATATATAAATAACTGAGGGCAACACCTCATAAAATTTATGCTTAAATTTGAACTAATACAAACCGACAAACATTCAACAAACAATTTGCTACGCCCGAAAAATCTCCGATTTTTAATCGCACAAATCTTATAAAATATCATTAGAAATTCAAATAAAAAAAACGAAGTCTGATAAAAGGAAAAAATATTTAATGCATAAAAATTAGATTAAATTGATTTAAAAACTAAAAAAATGACCAACGTATTATTAATCATATTCGTAATGTCGCTGATTTATTTAAGTATCGCCAACCGACTGATGAGTTACGTAAAGATTCTTGCTTTTCAAGGGATTTTGCTTTTTGGGGTAAGCTTTATTGAGTTGGCTGAAATAAGTCCGATCAACCTCATTTTTATCCTATTGGAAACCATTGTTTTTAAAACTATTGCCGTTCCTTTATTTCTCAAATATGTGATCCAGCGAAATAAAATTACCCGGGAAGCAGAACCTTATGTTCCTTATTTTATATCATTAATTGTGGTAACTACCATAGTGGTTGCCACCTTTTTGCTATCTAATACCATCGAAAACGCCCAATTAAACAAAGTCTATTTTGTGGCGGCTTTGTCGGCATTGTTTACGGGATTGTACCTCATTGTTACTCGAAAAAAAATTCTTACGCACGTAATGGGATTTTTAGTGATTGAAAACAGCGTTTTTATTTTATCGCTTGCAGTAGGAAACGAAATGCCTATGCTATTAAACACAGGAATATTGCTCGATCTTTTTATCACGGTATTGTTACTTGGAATTTTTGTAAACAAAATTGGTGATGTTCTAAAAGATGTTGACGTAGATCAATTAAGAAAACTAAAAGACTAAAATGGCTATACCTTATCTCATCGGAGCAATTGCAATTGCAATCTCTTTGTTTTTTAACAGGAATAAAAAAATGAATTATATTCTGGTGGCTATTTTTCTGCTGCTTCAGTGGATATTTACCATCTACGAATACAATCACCAAAATATCGTGGAATTTGACTATTTTCTACCTGATGCTCTGGCGATTTTATTGCTTTTTACTGCCAGTATCATTGCAGTCCCGGCATTTTACCACAGTTATGTTTTCTTCACAAAAAATGAAGACAATCCAAGAAATAGGGCTATGTATTATGCTTCAATGGTAATCCTGATTTTCGCATTAAGTATGGCATATCTTTCCAACCATATTGCGGTAACGTGGATTTTTGTGGAGATGACAACGCTTTCAGCTTCCGCATTGATTTATCACCGAAGAAATGTGCGCACTTTAGAAGGCACCTGGAAATACATTTTTATATGTTCCATCAGCATTACTTTTGTTTTTATTGGTATTTTATTTCTGAGCATTGCAATTCAACAACTTGGAATAAGCGACCTCACTTTTACTTCACTAATAAAAAGAGGAGCGGAATTGGATATTTTTTGGTTGCGATTGGCATTTATCTTCATTTTTACGGGATATACCGCCAAAATAGGTTTGGTGCCGATGTACACTGCCGGAATAGATGCAAAAGACAAAGCACCTTCGCCTGCTGGCGCATTATTGTCGAGTGTTTTAATGAATGTGGGATTTGTAGGAATTTTTCGCTTTTATGAAATCATCGCACAAACTACGATTCATTCTTGGGCAAATAATATCATTATGGTTTCTGCCTTTCTTTCCATATTTATCGCGACAGTTTATATGATTAAAGTGAAAAATATTAAACGGATGTTCGCCTATTCAAGCATTGAACACATGGGAATTGTGATGCTTGGAATTGCGGCTGGAGGAATTGGCTATTACGCTGCCATATTGCATATCATACTTCATTCTTTTGTAAAATCGAGCCTGTTTTTTCAAATGGGACAGATTTATAGGATTTACAATAGCAAGAGTATTTACGATGTAGGGAATTACTTTAAATACAACCTTACCGGTGCCATGGTCATTTTTTTAGGCTTTATCTCCGTAACGGCAATGCCACCTTCGGGATTGTTTGTCAGCGAATTTTTAATTTTCCGATCCTTGTTTGAAGCCCATTATCTTTTTGTTCTTATTTTTGTTTTACTGTTGCTTACCATTATTATTTGGGCTTTCGGCAAAAATATATTTAAACTATTATTTACGCCTACAGTTGATTTTAATGATGAAAATTTAGAACACATAAAACCGTATGAATCCATTTCACAATTTATTTTGTTGGGATTGGTTGTTTATCTCGGAATAAATCCGCCGCTTCAAATGGTTGAATTGCTCAATGAAGCCGTTAAAAATTTACCGCTATAGTTATGAACGCAATTTCTATTAAAAATAACCAGCAAATCCCTTTCGATTCAATTCCAATACTGGAATATGAACAATTTTTGAACTACAATACCTCGTTGTTGCCTATTGACGACAATCATTGCGTAAATTATTACGGTGTTCCGTATCAGGGAAAAATAAAACTCATCTGTTGTATTGCAAATGATAAAGTTGGGCTTATCAACGTGTCTTCTTGTGTTGTTGAACCTCAAACAACACTTGAATCTTTTAGCCAGCATCATCTCGCCTTTGAAAAATTTGAAAGGGAAATCCACGAAAATTTCGGCATTCAATTTACCAATCACCCTTGGTTAAAGCCAGTTCGTTATCCTGTTAATCAATCGAATAAAAACAACAGCATTTTCAATTATCCATTTTTTAAGATTGAAAGTGAAGAATTGCATGAAGTTGGTGTTGGTCCCATACATGCAGGTATTATTGAACCTGGTCATTTTCGATTTATTTGTAATGGAGAACAAATTCTTCATCTCGAAATTCAATTGGGTTATCAGCATCGAGGTATTGAAAACTTGTTTTTGCAGAAGAAAAAATTGATTGAACTTCATACGCTTGCCGAAAATATTTCAGGAGATGCTGTTGTGGGGCATACCACGGCTTTTGCGAACTTATGGGAAACTTTATGCCGGCAAGAAACCGATGAGGATTTGCATTTTGCAAGAACGCTTGCCTCAGAATTAGAGCGTGTCGCTATTCATACAGGCGATTTAAGTGGAATGTGCACCGATGTGGGTTACCAATTGGGCAGTTCCGTTTTCGGACGATTAAGAACGCCAATTATCAACTTCTTTCAGCAATGGTGCGGAAATCGCTTGGCAAAAAGTTTAATCCGTGCGGGAAAAAGCAATTTTCCTTTTACTGAGGAATTGGGAGAAATCCTGAAAAACATATTAAATAAATTTGAACCAGATTTTGAGGAAATGTGTGACAAAACTTTCAGTTCTCCAACGGTTCTAGGAAGGTTTGAAAAAACAGGAATGGTACCCCAGGAAATTGGAAAAAGCATTGGTTTGGTCGGAATGGCTGCGCGAATGGCAAACATAAACAGGGATATTAGAACTTCTCATCCATACAACCTTTACACAACTTTGGCCCATCAGCCAATTTTAAAACACCACGGAGATGTATATTCACGTGCCCAAATTAGAAGAAAGGAAGTAAAACAATCCATTGCCTATATTAGAAAATTAATTGCTGCGATTCCTTCTGAAAATTTAAACAAAAAACCGCTCTCTCAACCCACTTCAAATTCATTTGCACTGTCGTTGACTGAAGGTTGGCGGGGAGAAATTTGCCATTGTGCCATCACAGACGCAAATGGGGAATTGTTGCACTACAAAATAAAGGATCCTTCCTTTCACAATTGGTTGGCTGTGGCTTTGGCAGTTAGAAACAATGAAATTTCAGATTTCCCGATAAGCAATAAAAGTTTTAATTTTTCTTACTCAGGACACGATTTATAATTTCAAGCAAAAAAACAATTATGATTAACAATTTAAAAATACTCATCCACCAAGGAAAACAATATATTCCAGATGTTACCACGGTTGAAATTCCAGGAGTTTTTAGGGGAATACCCGTCATCAGCAATGAAAAAGTGGATGAAAAAGCACTTGAAGAAATTTGTCCGAGCAAAGCCATTTCCATAAATCCCGTCCAGATTGATTTGGGTAAATGTACTTTTTGTGGAGAATGTGCATTTGCTTTTCCCAATAAAATAAAATTCACGACAACCTATAAAATCGCAACCAACAGCCGAGAGAGATTGGTTGTGAAAGAAGGAGAAGAAAGTCTCATCGTTCTTAATCCAGATTTAATTCGGAAAGAAATTAGCGACTATTTTAGCGGTTCCCTAAAACTGCGTCAGGTTTGTGCCGGAGGAGACGGAAGTTGTGAGTTGGAACTTGGTGCCAGTGGCAACGTCAACTTTGATATGGGACGTTTTGGGATTGAATTTGTTGCTTCGCCGCGCCATGCCGACGGCATTGTAATCACGGGGCCAATCACAAAAAATATGGCAGAACCACTGCAAATTTGCTATGATGCCATGCCAGAACCAAAAATTATTATTTTGGCTGGAACCGATGCCATCAGCGGAGGAATTTTTGCCGGAAGTCCGGCACTTAACAGAAGTTTTTTGGAAACGCACCATGTAGATTTGTACATTCCGGGAAACCCCATTCACCCGCTAACTTTTATCAATGGTATTTTGGATTTGATAAGAAATAAGAAAGAGGTAAGGAAGGTATCCTATAAACTCTGAAAATATATGCTAATTATTCACTTATTTTATCTTGTTTTGGAGTTCAGTGAACCATGTTTGAAGTGAAAATCCTTTTTTGATTGCCTTTTCGGCAAAGTAAAAAAGATTGAAACGAAAAGGCGGAAACGCCCTCTAAAAAGGCAGGCCTACCAATCTGGAAGGCAGGCCCAAAATATTTTCGATTTATCTATTGTGGCGTTAAGAATTTAACCACTTCTTTATTAATAAATTACCACAGGGCCATCGGGGAATTTTTAGATTAAAAAAAGAAGAACCAAAACTTTAGATTTCACAATCAAGGTTTTGGTTCTAACTAAACTACTAACTAAATTTTTATTACAAAAAAAATTTTGCCTTTATTTAACCCATCTAAATGCAATAACTCTTTTCCTTTTCATATTCTGGCAACGAAAGTATGATTATTAGACTTAAAAAAAATGACAATTGTCAACTTTTTTAATTTTTCTTGATGCAATTTCAAAAAATATTAAACACTGATTAAAATAATGGCCAAAAATATTGACACGAAAATTAGGACAGCAGATTTCCAAAAAATATGGGCCTTTTTAAGCTCCATAAAATAAAACGCCACACTGATAAATTTGACCATAAAAAGCACCAAAGTTATTGCTGCAGCTACTTTTAATCCGAACTCCAGCCTAACAACAAAAGCTGCCAGTATGGTTAACACAATAAGCAATAACAGTACTTTAAAATACACGTTGTTTTTCATCTGTTTATATTTTATTTTTTTGTTGGTACAGCTGCTGTTCGCCATTAAT
>DAIQBF010000080.1:0-11800 GCA_036781305.1 Lutibacter sp. | reverse complement strand
TAACTTCTTCTTTAACACCTTTTTAATGGTTTGCAGCTCTTTAAAAGTAATATCCGCGTTCATAAATTGACCTTCATCCATTTGCTTATTTACAATTTTTTCAACCAAATCATCGAAAGCTTGAGAAGATGGTTCCTTTATGCTTTTTGACGCTGCCTCAACAGAGTCACACATCATCAATATGGCAGTTTCTTTTGAAAATGGAATTGGCCCCGGATAATGAAAATTACTTTCAGCAAAAACGTTCCCACTCAGTTCTTCTTTTCTAAAAAAATAATAAACTAAAGTAGTTCCGTGATGTGTTCTTATAAAATCAATAATTCTGTCTGGAATGTGATTCTTTCTAGCCAATTCCACACCATTAATAATATGGTCAATAATAATTTTAGCGCTATCAGTTGGCGTAAGTTCATTATGGGGATTTACATTGGTTGCCTGATTTTCGGTAAAATACATAGGATTTTTAATTTTACCGATATCATGATACAATGCTCCGGTGCGTACCAACATTGAATTTGCCTGAATTTCATTTGCACAGGCCTCGGCCAAATTGGCAACTTGCAAAGAGTGTTGGAAAGTACCCGGCGCTTTTTCGGCCAATTCGCGTAATAATTTGGAATTTGTATTCGATAATTCTTTTAATGATTCATCAGAAACCAACCCGAAAAGTTTTTCGAATATATAAATTAAAGGTAAAACAAATAAAGTTGCCGCCCCATTCATTGCGAAA
This sequence comes from Lutibacter sp., assembly GCA_036781305.1. Lineage (GTDB taxonomy): Bacteria > Bacteroidota > Bacteroidia > Flavobacteriales > Flavobacteriaceae > Lutibacter. Next base: position 11,070 of record DAIQBF010000080.1, on the reverse strand, counting down.
TAAGTCAATTTTTCAAAATTTAAATTTTGGGCATTCCCTTCCTGAATAACAGAAAAAGCAAAATAAGCCACAAAATAAACAAAGGTAATTTGCAAAACAGAAAGAAATAAATTTGCCCTTTTATACAACTCTGATATTGTCAAAATGGTCACGATACCCGCAATTATTTGCAAGAAAACAAATTCGAAACTGTTAGGCACAATAAAACCAAGTAACAATACCGTTAATGTATGGGCAAATAAACCCAATCTTGAATCAAAAAAAGCTTTTAACACCAGCGGCAGTATGACTATGGGTGCCACATAAACGAATTTGGCGTCATATTTTACAATCATTGTGATTAGCAGAATAACCAATATGATGTTAAAAAAAATGAAAGTTACTTTGTTGTTGTTTTCAAAAATATCCAGCCTATATTTTCTTAAAAAAAGCATCAGCATTAAAAACGACAGTGCCACCAATAAAGAATACCCAAAAATAATCCAATTGGAATTAGATTCGCTCCACACCTGGGAATCAAACTCGCTTTTAAGGGAATTTAGTTTTACTAATTTTTCTCCTTCAACAATATCACCTTTAAATATAATTCGCTCTTTTTCAGCAACCAAGCCTTTTGTATAGGAAATCTTACTTAAATTTTGTTCATAAGCTTTTTTGGTGAAATTTTCATCAAAGGTTACGTTTGGTTTTAACTCGTTTGAAATAATTGTTAAAACGCTTTTTTCTTCTTCTGAAAATGGTTGTTTTCCAAATTTAGTATTTAAAAATGCTGAAATTTGAGTCGCTTTAAAAAGTTTGTTTGGCTGAATGTCCTCTATTGAATTTCCACGCCTTAAGGTTATTATTTCTAAATTTTCAACTTTTTCTTCACTTAAAGGATCCAAATAGCCATATTCGTATATTTCATTTAAAATTTCTTCTGATTTTTGAAATAATTTATTTTTATTTTGTTTGGATAAATCGGCGGTATCAAGAAATTCTGAAATCTTTTCCGAAGTATTTTTCTTAACATTTAAAACAACCTCCTCATCATACTCAAAGAATTGCTTTGATGTTTCCTTAATTTGTAGCTTTTCCGCCTCAATTTCTTGGTCCGATTTTTTAATGGAGAAATCAAATGGCGCATAATAATTTTCATATTGCCAAGGTTTTCCCTTTTGAAATTCATACTTAAATTGACCTCCTTTTGGGAATAAATAAACAACTAAAATTACAGTGCCAATGTATAAGAATAGTTTATATATTAAGGAGTGATTTACAAGTAATTTATTTATAATTTTTTTCACCAAATCTATATTTGCCCTCCAAAAATAACAATTATTATGACACAGGCATTTATAGCCTTCATTATTTTTAAAATACTGCAGGTTTTGAGAAACTATTATTTTTAATTCATCAGTAAAACCAAATGCAGTATTTTTAAGCGGATGCAACATAAAATAGAATAAACCCTCCTCTAAAAACTAAAAAATTGTATAAAATTGCTTAATTTCGCAATAGATTTTTTGAATAAACACAAATGAAATGAGCATAACGGAAATGTCATGCAAACACTGATGAAGATATGCAAATTTCACCTGCCTGATCGGCAGGCAGGCAAAACCAATATTAAACAAATAATATTTACTTATGAAAGAAGTTGTAATTGTATCTGTCGCTAGAACACCAATTGGAAGTTTATTAGGTAGTTTATCTAATATTCCAGCCACAAAATTAGGGGAAGTTGCCATTAGAGGCGCACTAAATAAAATAAAATTAGACCCAAAACTTGTTGATGAAGTTTTTATGGGAAATGTAGTTTCTGCCGGATTGGGGCAAGCACCTGCAAGACAGGCCGCTCTTTTTGCCGGAATACCAAATACCGTTCCTTGTACCACAGTCAATAAAGTTTGCGCTTCAGGAATGAAAGCAATTATGCTTGCTACCCAATCCATTAAAACCGGAGATGCTGAAATTATTGTTGCCGGCGGAATGGAAAATATGAGTAAAATTCCACATTATCTAGATGGCAGAAAAGCGACAAAACTTGGCAATATTACTGTTGCCGATGGTTTATTGGTTGATGGTTTGATAAATGTATATGACCAAAAACATATGGGAACCTGTGGTGATTTATGCGCCGATGAATATAAATTCACAAGAGAAGATCAAGATAATTTTGCCATTGCATCCTATAAAAAATCTGCAGATGCTTGGGCGAAAGGAAAGTTCTCCAATGAAGTTGTTCCTGTTGAAATTCCGCAAAGAAAAGGGGATCCAATTATTTTTGCTGAAGATGAAGAATATAAAAATGTGGATCTGGCAAAAATCCCAACTTTACGCCCTGTGTTTAGCAAAGACGGAACCGTAACTGCAGCAAATGCCTCCACATTAAATGATGGCGCAGCAGCGTTGGTAATTATGAGCGCAGACAAGGCCAAAGAATTAAATCTTAAGCCAATTGCCAAAATAATTGGTTATGCAGATGCGGCCCATGAACCAGAATGGTTTACCACCGCTCCTGCAAAAGCAATTCCAAAAGCCCTGGCCAAAGCTGGTTTAAAATTAGACGACATTGATTATTTTGAGTTTAATGAAGCTTTTTCGGTAGTTGGATTGGCCAATATTAAAATTTTAGGTATAGATGCCGCAAAAGTGAACGTAAATGGCGGTGCTGTTTCTTTAGGGCATCCACTTGGCATGTCTGGAGCAAGGATTGTAATTACATTGGCTTCAGTTTTGGAACAAAATAAGGCAAAATATGGCGCAGCAGCCATCTGTAATGGTGGCGGTGGAGCAAGCGCCATTATTATTGAACGCCTGTAAACTTATTATATGGATTACGGAATTTGTAATTTAAGTATTGTTCCCCTTAGAATTGAACCAAACGATAAAAGTGAAATGGTCTCACAGTTGCTGTTTGGCGAACATTTTACAGTGTTGGAAATTCGTGAAAAATGGAGCAGAATTAGCATTGCATTTGACAATTATGAGGGTTGGGTTGACACCAACCAGTACCTTAAGATTTCAGAAGAAATTTTTTTTGAAATTGAAAAGTCCAACATTGCCTTAACGGTTGAATTAATTGATTTCGTAACCGATAAAAATGGGTCTTTCTTAACCATAACCATTGGTGCTTCACTTCCCTTTTATAATGATAAGACCTTAAAATTAGGGCTTATAAATTATCATTATGAGGGACAAGTTTTTACTGGAAAACAACCCAAAGAATCCCTTATTGAGATGGCTGCCCGTTTTTTAAACGCGCCTTATTTATGGGGTGGAAAAACGCCTTTCGGGATAGATTGTTCCGGTTTTACCCAAATGGTATATAAACTATGCGGATACAAATTATTGCGTGATGCAAGCCAGCAAGCAACCCAAGGCGAAGCGCTAAGTTTTATTGAAGAAAGTGAACCTGGCGATTTGGCTTTTTTTGACAATGAAGAAGGCGTTATTGTCCACGTTGGAATTATCATGAAAGACAATTATATTATTCATGCCCATGGAAAAATAAGAATTGACAGAATTGACCACAGTGGTATTTTTAATGTTGATACGCAAAGGCATACCCATAAATTAAGGGTCATTAAAAAGATTATATAAAAGAAAAGCCCACAAATTTGTGGGCTTTTCTTTTATAATTAAAATAATTATTCTTTTAAATTATCGTAAACTTCTCTAACTTCATTAAGTTTATCGGTCATTTCTAAATTTTCATACAAACCCATTAAAGTTTGTATTGTACTAATATTTGTTTTATTATAAGTAAAGGCTTTTTCGTAATAAGGCAACGCTTCTCTATAAATCTCAAATTGTTGTTCCTGTAATTTATCATATTTTTTAAAGTCTGATAAACTTTTATTCATTTCTTCAATAATTGGTTTCGTTTTTTCAATAATTGCAGCACCGATATTATTGTAGGCATCGGCATAATCAGGTTTCAATTCAATTGCCTTTTTAAAGTTTTTAATGGCTTCCTCAATATTTTGCTGATCCATATTCATAACACCAACATTGTAATACAAGGTTGGTTCAGTAGGATTTAATCGAATTGCTTCTTCTAAACGTTCTTTAAATTTAGCATTGTCGCCAGCTTTATAGTAAATGTTGGCTTCATCAATTAATAAAGAATAACTGTCAGGAAATTCAGCCCTTCCTTTTTCAATGATCTCTAAAGCTTTCTCATTATTTCCTTTATCGGAATAATTTTGTGCCAAGTTTTTTAAGATCATTTCACGCCTTGATTCTTTTTTCTCTTCTCTAGGATTTTCTGCCATCCCCAATTTAACCTGTAAATCCATACTTTTTTTATCACCATAAACAACGTCTTCTTTAGTTTTTTTGTCTGTTGCAACATATACTGTCGTGATTCCTGTATAGTTTAAATCCAATAGTTGTTCATATAATTTTATGGAACTGTCATAATCCTTTGCAAAATAATAAACCAAGGCTGCGTTATCTAAGTAGGAAGTGTCTCTTGGGCTTAATATATATACTTGCTGAAATTCTTTAGCGGCTTTAAGGTAATCCGCATCTTCTTTTGTTTCAATTGCCTTACTGTAACTATTAGATGCATTATCTGCAGCTGCAACAATCATTTTATTAAGCAACGCCCCAATTTCAGAAGAATACTTTTGTTTGTCGATTTCCTTCTCATAAGTAATTAATTGGTTAAACGCGTGACCAACTTTTTCAATATCCGCATTCGGATTTCCATTTTGATACAATGCCAGACCTTTTAAATAATAAAATTTGGCTTTTGTTTTTTCATCATCATTGGCTATTAAGCCTTCCGCTTGATTAATCGCAGACATTGCCGTAACAAAATCATTTGATTTAATGGCCTTTTCCGCGGTTTTCAATTCGCTGTTTTGCCCGAATACTGTCATACTAATAAAAAAAGCTGACAGAATTATTAATTGTTTTCTCATTTTTTCTGATTTATTGTTATTGATTTATTCTTGGTTTAAATTATCTTCATCATTATTTTCAATTTCCGTGCCATTTTCAATTTCGATGTCATTTTCGAGAAGTTCAACCTCTTCTTCATGCATCACTTTTGCAACTGCCGCAATTGAATCGTTGTCCTTTATGTTGATCAATTTAACACCTTGAGTGGCCCTGCCCATTACACGCAAGTCACCAACGGCCAATCTGATTGCAATTCCGGATTTGTTGATAATCATTAAATCATCATCATCTTTTACGTCTTTTACGGCTACTAAATTGCCTGTTTTTTCGGTAACATTAATGGTTTTAACTCCTTTACCTCCTCGGTTGGTTATTCTGTAATCCCCTAATTTTGAACGTTTTCCGTAACCGTTTTCTGAAACTACCAATATATCGCTGTCTATGTCGTCAACGGCGATCATTCCTATAACTTCATCGTTTTTATTGGCCAAGGTAATTCCACGTACGCCAGAAGCATTTCTACCCATTGGCCGTGTTTTGCTTTCCTCAAAACGAATTGCTTTCCCCGATTTTAAACCTAGCATAACCTGGCTGTCTCCTGTGGTTAGTTTGGCTTCTAATAGTTCATCGCCTTCTTTGATGGTAATTGCATTAATTCCGTTTGCTCTTGGTCTAGAATATTGTTCTAAAGAAGTTTTTTTAACTTGTCCTTTTTTAGTCGCCATTATCACATAATGACTGTTAACATATTCTTCAATTTTTAAATCTTCCGTAACCAAAAATGCTTTAACGGTATCATCTTGCTCAATATTTATTAAATTTTGAATAGCTCTTCCCTTTGAAGTTTTCCCTCCTTCAGGTATTTCATATACGCGCATCCAAAACACTTTTCCTTTTTGGGTGAAGAATAACATATATTGATGGTTAGTTCCCACAAATAAATGTTCGAGAAAGTCTTCTGTTCTTGTTGCCACGCCTTTTTGTCCGCGTCCTCCCCTATTTTGGACTTTATATTCATCCAAATTGGTTCTTTTTACATAGCCAGCGTGTGAGATCGTCAAAACTACGTTTGAATTTGGGATCATATCTTCAATCGATAAATCTCCACCAGAGTATTCTATAACAGACCTGCGTTCATCCCCATATTTATCCCTAATGGCAATAAGTTCATTTTTAATGATTTCAAAACGTCTTTCTTCATTTGCCAAAATATCTTTTAAATCTGCGATTAATTTAATAATTTCATCATATTCAGTACGAAGTTTATCTTGTTCAAGACCGGTTAATGAGCGTAACCTCATTTCGACAATGGCTCTTGCTTGAATTTCAGACAACTCAAAACGCACCATTAAATTTTCCCTTGCCTCATCAGCATTTGAAGAAGCCCTGATTATTTTGATAACTTCATCAATATTGTCGCTGGCAATAATTAACCCTTCTAAAATATGCGCTCTTGCTTCGGCTTTTTTAAGTTCAAATTCTGTTCTTCGCACAACAACTTCGTGTCTGTGTTCAACAAAATAATGAATTAATTGTTTTAAATTCAATTGCTGCGGACGTCCTTTTACCAAGGCAATATTATTTACGCTGAATGAAGTTTGAAGCGCAGTGTATTTGAATAAATTATTTAAAACGATGTTTGGTATCGCGTCGCGTTTTAGAACATAAACGATCCGCATTCCATTTCTGTCAGATTCGTCACGAATATTCGCAATTCCATCCAGTTTCTTGTCATTGACCAATTCAGCAGTCTTCTTAATCATTTCTGCCTTATTCACCTGATAAGGAATTTCAGTGACAATAATGCTTTCACGGCCATGAACTTCTTCAATAATCGCTTTTGCGCGCATCACTATTCTTCCTCTCCCAGTTTCAAAAGCTTCTTTTACGCCTTCATAACCATAAATAATTCCCCCTGTCGGAAAATCGGGCGCTTTAATATGTTGCATCAATTCAGAAATTTCAATATCCCTGTTTTCAATATAGGCCAAAGTACCGTTGATAACTTCGGTTAAATTGTGGGGTGCCATATTGGTGGCCATTCCAACGGCGATCCCTGAAGCGCCATTCACCAATAAAGTTGGAATTCTTGTAGGTAAAACAGTTGGTTCTTCTATAGTGTCATCAAAATTTAATTGATGGTCAACAGTGTCTTTTTCAATATCCGCAAGCATTTCTTCCGAAATTTTTTGCATACGAACCTCTGTATATCTCATCGCTGCAGGACTGTCACCATCCACAGAACCAAAGTTCCCTTGGCCGTCCACCATCATATAACGCACACTCCATTCTTGTGCCATCCGTACCATAGCGTCATAAACTGAAGTATCTCCATGAGGATGAAACTTCCCTAAAACCTCTCCAACTATTCTTGCCGATTTTTTATAGGAACCTGTTGCTTTAATTCCCAATTCATGCATACCAAAAAGCACCCTTCTGTGTACAGGTTTTAACCCATCTCGCACATCAGGCAATGCCCTAGAAACAATTACTGACATTGAATAATCAATGTAAGCAGATTTCATTTCATCTTCTATATTAATTGGTATAATTTTTTCTCCGTCTGCCATAAATTTATATTTAATTTTGTGTCAATTTTCAACAAAGCAATATACGATTTTTCACTTTTTCACAACCTATTTATCGTGTTGTTTTTATACTTTTTATCAACAGGGAAAAGTTCGCGAATTACCGCATTAACACTCTGATTTTCAACCGTTTTTAGCCCTTAAAATCAATCGAATAAATAAATAAATAAAAAGTGGTTCACTTTTTGTGTTTAAAAGAGAAAAAAATCAGTTAAATTTACAATATAAACATAAGATAATGGACAATAATTTTTCACCGAAAGTTAAAGATGTAATTGCCTACAGTAAAGAAGAAGCTTTACGTTTGGGACATGATTTTATTGGTACGGAACACCTTATTTTAGGATTGTTACGTAAAGGAGATGGAAAAGCTATAGAAATTTTAAATTCTTTAGAAATTAACCTTGATCATTTGCGTAAAAAAATTGAAGGTTTAAATCCTATTAATTCTTTAAAAGAAGCCGACGAAAAGAAAAGTTTACATTTGACAAAGCAAGCCGAAAAAGCGTTAAAAACAACTTTTTTAGAGGCCAAATTATATCAAAGCGAATCTGTAAATACTGCACATTTATTGTTATGCATTTTACGCAATGAAAATGACCCAACAACAAAATTATTTCAACATTTTGATGTGAGTTATGATAATGTGAAATCTGTTTTTAAACAATTATTCTTTGATGAAGAAATAGATTTACCAAGAGCTGAAAATTCACCTGATGACGATTTTGAAACCTCTAAATCAAATCCTTTTGAACAATCCAGGGGCGAAAAAACGCCGCTTAAAAAAACAAAAACGCCTGTTTTGGATAATTTCGGACGTGATTTAACACGTTTGGCTGAAGAAGGAAACTTAGACCCTGTGGTTGGACGCCAAAAAGAAATTGAACGGGTTTCTCAAATTTTAAGCCGAAGAAAAAAGAACAATCCAATCTTAATTGGTGAGCCCGGAGTTGGCAAATCCGCCATTGCTGAAGGATTGGCCTTGCGCATTATTCAACGTAAAGTGTCGCGTATTTTATTTAACAAACGCGTTGTTTCATTGGATTTGGCAAGTTTGGTTGCAGGCACAAAATACCGCGGACAGTTTGAAGAACGCATGAAGGCTTTGGTGAATGAATTGGAAAAAAATGATGATATTATTTTATTTATCGATGAAATTCACACCATTGTTGGCGCCGGTGGCGCAACGGGTTCTTTAGATGCCTCCAATATGTTAAAACCTGCGTTGGCGCGTGGAGAAATTCAATGTATTGGCGCTACAACTTTAGATGAGTTTAGAACCAATATTGAGAAAGACGGCGCTTTGGAACGCAGATTTCAAAAGGTCATGGTTGAGCCGACTTCTGTTGAAGAAACAATTCAGATTTTACAAAATATAAAAGACAAATATGAAGATCATCATAATGTAGTTTATACGGATGAAGCAATTAAGGCGTGTGTAACGTTGACAAACAGGTATATGACCGATCGGTTTTTACCGGACAAAGCAATTGACGCTTTGGATGAGTCGGGATCTAGAATTCATATCACAAATATTGTGGTTCCAAAGGAAATTTTACAACTGGAAGAACAGTTGGAAAAAATCAGGGAAGACAAAACCGCTGCCGTAAATGGACAAAAATATGAGGAAGCAGCACGCTTGCGCGATGACGAAAAACGCATTGAAAGCATGTTACAAGCTGAACAAAAAAAATGGGATGAAACTTCAAAATTAAATCGTGAAATTGTTACCGAAGACAATGTGGCAGAAGTGGTTTCTATGATGACAGGCATTCCTGTAAACAGAGTTGCTGAAGCGGAAAGCAAACGTTTAAACGATTTACCAGTCCGAATTAAAGGGAAAGTTATTGGGCAAGACGAAGCTGTCAGCAAGGTTGTGAAGGCTATTCAACGCAATCGCGTTGGACTTAAAGATCCGAACAAACCAATTGGGTCATTCATATTTTTAGGACAAACCGGCGTAGGGAAAACGCAACTTGCTAAAGTGTTGGCCTTGGAATTATTTGACAGTGAAGACGCCTTGGTAAGAATTGATATGAGTGAATATATGGAAAAATTTGCAATATCTCGTTTAATTGGTGCGCCTCCCGGGTATGTGGGTTATGAAGAGGGCGGACAACTTACCGAAAAAATCAGACGCAAACCATATGCAGTGGTGCTGTTTGATGAAATTGAAAAAGCACATCCCGATGTTTTTAATATGTTGTTGCAAATATTGGATGAAGGCCATATTACCGACAGTTTGGGACGAAGAATTGATTTTAGAAATACCATTCTCATCATGACTTCGAATATTGGTTCGCGACAATTGAAAGATTTTGGAGCCGGTGTCGGTTATGGAACAGCTTCCAAAACTTCACAGGCTGATGCAAATGCCAAAGGCGTTATTGAAAATGCACTGAAAAAATCATTTGCGCCTGAATTTTTAAACAGAATTGATGATGTGGTTATTTTTAACCCTTTAGAAATAAAAGATATTCATTTAATTATTGATATTGAATTAAGTAAATTATCAAAACGTATTGATGATTTAGGGTATAAATTGATATTGACTAAAGAAGCAAAAGATTATATTGCTGAAAAAGGGTTCGACAAACAATATGGTGCCAGACCATTAAAACGTGCTATCCAAAAATACGTTGAAGATGCTTTGGCTGAAGAAATTGTGACTTCAAAATTAAAAGAGGGCGATTCAATTTTTATGGATTTGGATAAAGATAAAAACGAACTTACCATAAAAATCACCAAAGGAAAAGACAAGGTCGAATAACAATAACCTTCATTTAAATAATAGCCGCAATTGTGCGGCTATTATTTATTATTTTACGAAATTAATCAATTAAAAGCTAAAATGAATTTAAAAACAATTTTTACAGTAGCACTAACCATCTTAATATTTAATTTTTCATCGGCACAAGAAAAGCCAAAAAGTGCAGATGAAGTCTTAAAAAACGCTTATGAACAAGCAAAATCTGAAAATAAAAATGTTATTATTATGTTTCATGCATCATGGTGCGGCTGGTGCAAAAAAATGGATGCTTCCATGAATGATGCCTCCACGAAAGAATTATTCAACAAAAACTATGTGATTGCTCATTTAGTGGTTTTAGAATCTGCCACCAAAAAACATTTAGAAAATAATGGCGCTGAAGCCTTGTTAAATAAATATGGCGGAGAAAAACAAGGAATTCCTTATTTACTGATTTTTGACGGTGACGGCAATTTATTGGCCGACTCAAAAATGGTTGAGAATGAATTTGTTTTAAAAGAACATGGAAACAATATTGGTTGTCCGGGAACCTTAGAAGAAATAGCTGCCTTTAATTATAAATTAAAAGAAACTTCAAATTTAAACAACGACGAGTTGGAGATAATTTCAGAACGATTCAAATTAAACAATCCCAATTAATCTGTTTTAAACGATCCTTTTAAAAAACCCAATCCGTATCCCGTAAATTGTATCAGTGTTGTCACAATACTTAAAGCGGCTACGGATATTTTTTTGTTTTTGCTGGCAGCATCAAAAAATAGCACCACAAAATAAATTGCAAATAATCCTGCTGGCAATTTGAATCCTAAAAACAAACAC
>DAIQBF010000079.1:0-11988 GCA_036781305.1 Lutibacter sp. | reverse complement strand
TTATAAGCATTTTTAAATACAATTAAGACGGATGCTTACCCCCATAAAATATAAAAGAGCGTTAAAAGTAAGTTTGCTTATTGTAATCTGTTTTGATTATTCCGGAGCATGATGACCCCCTTTAATCTCTTTATTACCCGATTTTGGTTTTATTTGATGTGTACATCAAATAGATAAGATATGGCAGGAAAACCAAAACGTATGAGTCAAATAAAACAGCTACTTAGAATGCATTTACAGGGCAAGGGCATAAAGCATATCGCAAGAACCTTATCCATAAGCAAAAACACCCTTAAAGGATATCTTTTAAAAGTCTCCCAAAATCCCATTGCGATTAAGGCTCTTTTAGAGCTTGAGGATACCGAGCTGGAAGCAAAACTACTGCCGGGAAACCCAGCGTATAAAGACCCTCGTTATGAAACGCTCAAGCACAAGCTGGAATATTATAGCAAAGAGTTAAAACGAGTGGGTGTAACCCGAATGGTTTTGTGGGAAGAGTATATCCAGTCTTATCCCAATGGCTATGGATACAGCCAGTTTTGTTATCACCTTCATCAATATCTTAACAACCAAAAGCCCTCAATGGTTTTAAGCCATAATCCCGGCGAGAAGCTCTACATTGATTATGCAGGCAAGAAACTCTCCTATGTGGATAGAGATACTGGAGAGATTATAGCTGTCCAGGTTTTTGTGGCTTGTCTTCCCTATTCGGACTATTGTTTTGCAATGGCTGTTAAAAGCCAGAGTATCGGAGATTTTATTTATGCCTTAAACTGCTGTCTGCAAGATTTAGGTGGAGTTCCGCAAACCTTGGTTCCGGACAACTTAAAAGCAGCGGTAATAAAAACCAGTCCTTATGAACCTGATGTAAACCGTGTGTTGGAAGATTTTTCAAACCACTACGCAACAACGGTAACGCCTGCGCGCCCGAGAAAACCAAAAGACAAGGCTTTGGTTGAAAACCAGGTAAAGCTTATCTACAATCGGGTATATGCCAAGATCCGCAATCAAACTTTCTTTGATTTACCTTCCTTGAACAAGGCCATTAAAGAAAAAGTAAAGGCGCACAACCAAACCCGTATGCAACAAAAGGACTATTGCAGGGAGGAAAAGTTTTTGTCTGATGAAAAACATGCGCTGCAACAACTGCCTGCCGATACTTTTGAGATCAAGTATTACCGCAGCCATAAAGTGGCTAAAAACAACCATATCTACCTTGGGGAAGACAAACATTATTACAGTGTTCCGTATGCTTATATGGGCGTTCAGGTAAAGGTAATCTACACCCATAGCACGGTTAAGGTTTACAGCGAAACAAAGTGTATTGCCATCCATCCGAGAAGTTATAAAAAGGGAGGCTATTCAACGCAAAGAGAACATTTATGTTCCCACCATCAGCACTACAGTCAGCGCAGCCCAACCTACTATCTTCAAAAAGCGTACAAGCACTCCGAAACGCTGTATCGCTATATGGAAGCCCTTTTTAAACAGGACAAGTATCCGGAGCAGCTCTACAGAACCTGTGACGGAATCTTAAATTTAGCCAGAAAAACCAATCCGCAGGCCTTTACGAAAGCTTGCGATATAGCATTGGAAAACACTAATTATTCCTATCAGTTTTTAAAACAAATCCTAGAAAACAGAATGACGGGAATTATAGAGCAATCCCCTTTAAAATCATTGCCAAAACACCCCAATATAAGAGGTGCGGAATCTTACAAATAATAAGTTTAACCATTAAATTAATACAATATGAACATCATTGAAAATCAGTTAAGACAATTACGCTTACAAGGAATGCTCAGCACTTGGACAGCTATGAGGGAAACCCGACAAGATCACCAACTGGACTTTGCACAAGGCCTTGAAATGCTTCTTCAGGCGGAACAGCAGGATCGAACCAACCGTCGTTTTGAGAGGCTTCAAAAAAGCGCCAAGTTCCGGTATCAGGCCACCATAGAGGAACTAAGCTTGGACACATCAAGAGGCATCAATACCTCTCAGATTACAGACTTAACCACGGGAAATTACCTAAAAAAAGGAGAGTCCGTCCTGATCACCGGATCCACGGGGTGCGGAAAAAGTTTTTTGGCTTCGGCACTCGGACACCAAGCTTGTTCCCAAGGAAATAAGGTTTTATACTTCAACACACAAAAGCTTTTAATGCAAACCAAAATGAGCAGAATTGATGGAAGCTTTTTAAAACTCTTTGAAAAACTGGGTAAAGCAAACCTGCTAATTTTAGATGACTTTGGACTGTCGCATTTAGACAAGCAACAGCAAATGGATTTAATGGAAATTATTGAAGACAGACATAATGTTTCTTCAACCATTATAGCAAGTCAATTGCCGGTTGGAAGTTGGTATGAAGTTATCGGGGAAGCAACAATTGCAGATGCAATTTTAGACAGGTTGGTACACACCTCACACCGCATAGAATTGAAAGGAGAAAGTTTAAGAAAAAAACTGTAATTTTGTCACTATCTTATCTTTTAAGACCAAAATCAATAGGGGGGTCAATATGACCGGAATGGGGGGTCAGTATCACCGGAATATCCAATTTATGGATGAAAGCTCTAAAATGGTTATTTAGTTAGGGTAGTTCATATAAATATTTCACAAAGAGATGAAAGTACTTTAGATTGGATAAAAAAAACTGATTCACTCATTCTTCCTTCAAAAAATCATTTTTTTATTTTATCAGTATATTGTTTGTTGGCTTCTTCAATATATATTGGTTTGGCTGCAGTTAATTGTTTATCAGTAATTTTCTTGAAATTGTCATATTCTTTTCCATTCCATCTCCAAACAGGAAACTCAAAACCTGGCCCACCAATTGCAATGTCTGGTAAATTTTTTGTGCTATTTGGCAAAATGATTAATGAACCTGCAAAACCAAAATTCTTAATGTAACTTCCTCTATTATCCTTAATAAACAATGTTGAAATGACATTATCTCCAGAAATAGCAGGATGTCCATATACTATAGCAACTTCTTCGATGTCATCATTATTAATATCTACTGGATATACAAAAACATCAAATGGAAATTGGGAGTAATACTCATCATCTCCAGCCAAAAATTGTGTATCATCTTGTGTAGAATAAAAATTCATGATTGCTGCAATATCGTTTTTTTCAGCGTTTGAAGTTTTGCTAATGCAGTTTTTAAATAGTTTAGAAGCTGCTTTTGTTAAAGGGACTTCTTGAATTTCATTAGGTTGTTGAGAGACAATACCGATAGAATCTTTTGTAATATTATCAATTTTGGTGGAATCGACATTGGTGTTTTGAGGAGTTTCAACCGATTCTTCCAATGCTTTTTTTGATTTTTTATTTTTGAAAATTTTATCGGCCAATTTTTTTCCTTTTATGACATTACTGGCGGTTTTCTCTGTTTTTTTTAAAGTGATATTTTGTGCAGTGATGCGGTTTGGTATATAGAATGAAACCATAAAAACCAAAAGCAGAATTTTTGCGCTCATAATTATTTTGATTTAAATAAGGTTTAAAAGAGAAGTTACGCTGAAGGCAACTTAAATAAATTGATAAATTCCTACTACAGAAGATTGAAAGTAGGCTAAAACTAACAGCAAAATCATTAATTTATAGCTTGTAATTTGATTTGCTGTAAACCATCAAAAATTTATCAAAAAGGCTATGGTCTTAAAATGATAAATTAAACGAATAAAGGTATGAAATTCATAGAATCTTACCAAATTATTATTTGTATTTTTAGTACTATGGAATAAAAAAATAGTTGTACAATAACCCAAATATCAGTTCTGTTCGGAGAAGATAACAATTACCAGTATTTCGTTTTTAGTGATTTAATAATTTGTAATTTTAAACCTCACTATATTCTATGTTTTATGTCTAAATTAGATTGTGTTTTCTAGCTTTTGAAACCGCCTCCATTTTATTGTGCACCTGTAATTTGTTGTAAATATTTTCTATATGTTTCCTAACTGTTGAAGGAGATATAATTAAATTGTCGGCTATTTCATTATAATTTAAACCTTTACTTAAGTGTTCTAAAATTTCGTTTTCCCTTGTAGTAAGTTTAATTTTTTCCGATTCATCTTTCGCGTCTGTAAAAACAGGATTTCGCAGAAGGTTGAGTGTTTTTAACGCAATGCTTGACGTCATTGGCGCGCCACCATTGAGTACTTCTAAAATACAATTATGTAAACTTTCCGCATCTATTTCTTTAAGCAAATACCCATTTGCACCGGCTTTAATGGCGTTAAATATATTTTCATCATCATCAAACACCGTGAGCATAATTATTTTGATGTGTGGATATTTAGATTTTATAATTTCTGTTGCCGTTATGCCATCCATTTCAGGCATTTGAATGTCCATTAAAATAACATCAATATTATGGTTTACCTCTAATTTCCCAATCAATTCTGCGCCATTATTGCCTTTAAATTTAAAATCTAAATCCTTAAAAAAGGACAGCTTTTCTATAACAGCTTTTGCTAAAAAACTATTATCTTCTGCAATGGCTATTTTTAGTTTCATCATTGTTGAATATTTTTAGTATTTGTAAATTTAATTAGAAATACCCTGCGAAACTATACGGCATTTGTCTTATTTTTAGGACAAACAATTTTAATAGATGTTCCTTTATTTGGTTGAGAATTGATTGAAATGGTACCACCAACTTCGATAATTCTTTGTTGCATATTTTCCAATCCATTGCCAAGTTCAACAGTGTTTTTGTCGAAACCATTACCGTTGTCCGCAATTTCAAATTCAATGTTTTCTACATTTTCTGAAATTAGCATTTTAATTTCTGTTGCTTCGGCATATTTAATAGTATTGTTAATGGCTTCCTGAAAAACCCTGAAGATGTTCATTCCTTTAATAGAAGAAAATACAATGTTACCTTTAATGTTAGATTCAAATTGAAAATGAATATTGGATGCCGCATTTTTTGCTTTTTCAATAAATGTCAATAAGCGGGACTGAAATTCTTCATAACTAATTTCATTTTTGTTCATCGCCCAAATGGTGTCTCTTAATTGACCAATTGTGGAGGTTGCAAATTGGTTGATTTCAGTTAGTTTATTTTTAAGTTTTTCATTTGTTGCTTCAGTTAAAAACTTTAGGTTGTCAATAGAGGAGATTATAAAGGTAAGTTGAGAGCCAATATTGTCATGTAAATCTCGTGAAATACGCAAACGTTGATCTTGCAGTTTGCTATAAGTTTGGGCTTCTTTAAGCTGAATTTGATTTTTAAATTCTCTTTTTTTATGTTGCTGGCGTTTGTATAGGCCAAAAGAAACAATTCCAAACAGTAAAAATCCAGATCCGAAAAGAAGCGCGTATAAATTTTTATTTTTTATTTCCAACTCATTTTTTAACAATTGTTCTTTTTGTTGTGCTATTTCTTTTTCACGTTGCGAAGTATCATATTTTTCCTGAATTTCCGCGATTTCCTTTGTAATTCTTGAACTAAATATGCTGTCTTGAGCTATCGAATATAATTTTTGATAATGAAGAACACTGTCAGTATTTTTTTTGACTGCAAAAAATGAAAGGAGCGCTTTATAAGCTTTCATTTCTAATTCATTTGCATTAATTTTTTTAGCCAATAACAATCCTCTTCTAAGATTTATTTCTGCACCTTCAATTTTTCCGGTAGCTAAGTATAAATCTCCAATATTTTGACTTACACTGGCAATACCATAACTATCATTTAATTTTTCTCGTAATTGTAAGGATTTATTAAAAAGGATTATTGCTTTATCAAATTTTTTTTGATTGTTTAAAATAGTGCCGTAGTTGTTATAAAGTGTAGATAGTTCTTGTTCATAATTATTTTTTTCGGCAATTTCAATCCCCTTTTTATAATTAATGATACTTTTTATGGTGTCTTTTAAAAATAAATAGGAATTTCCAATATTGGTATAAGATTGAACCAATCCAAATTCATCATTAATTTGTTCTCTTATTTTAGCGACATCTAAATGCACATTTAATGCCTTTTGATATTGCTTTAGGTTAAAATAAATATTTGCGATATTATTTTTTATCAATGCAACATATTGCTCATTTTTTGCGCTTTCAAAAATTTCTAAGGCTTTTGTGTTGTAATAAATGGCAGAATCCATTTTGAAAATACGTTGATACGCGATTCCCATTTTATTATAAAGGCTGCCTACCCCTAAAGTGTCTTTATTTTTTAACCGAATAACCAATGCTTTTTTATAATAGGTATTGGAAGTGTCAAAATTTGAAAGTTTATAATGGATAATTCCAAAATCGTTATAAGCTTGTGCTTCACCATTTAAGTTATTGGTTTTTTTGGATAAATCCAATGCAATATTTCCAAAGTAAAATGCTGAATCTGTTGAAATACCACTATAATACCAACACAAATCTCCATAGGCTTTAATTTTTACGGAATCGGTTATTTTTGTTTTAACAAGTGCCTTTAAACTGTCAATTATTTTGTTTTGAGCACCAACAATTGAAAGACTAATAATTGAAAATAAGATGGTTAGTTTTAGTTTCATTATAGATATTTATAGCAATATACAAAAAAATTCAGAGAATAAAATTTAATTTTTAGTTGCAATATTGGTCTTTTTAAAATGTTTTTGGTGTTTTTAAATACACTAAGTAATTATGAAATTGACACTTAATTATTTCATAATTTTCTCAAATTATAGTTTGTTTGGACTCCTAATTGTAATTGTTTTATCTGATGAAAAATAGTTTCCATAAAATCAACAGAGTTTGTTTTTACCGTAAAATCAAAAAAAATAATTTTTAGATTCTGCCTCTAACATGTTGGATGTTTGAGCTGACATAAAATTAAAGATGGCGGCCGGAAATAAGAAACGTAATCTATCATAAAATGTATATCTTGAAAATGGGGGTTACCAAAATGAAGCAGAAAAAAACTGAATGATAGAAAAAATAAAAAGGATTTTGTTTAAAAAAGAATGAATTTAGCAGAAAATAATGGTATTTAACATTAAAAGAAAGTAAATAATTGCTATTTAGATGACTGCTTTGAAAATCATATTATTTTGTGCCTATTCTGTACCCATTGAATAAAAAAAGGCTTCCAATGCCTTGGAAGCCCTGTGTTTACTAGTAGCGGGGACTGGACTCGAACCAGCGACCTTCGGGTTATGAGCCCGACGAGCTACCTGCTGCTCTACCCCGCGATTTGGATTGCAAAGATACATCTTTTTTTAAAAAAGCAATGGGTTTTTTAAAATTAAAAATTTTTAAGGTTACCTTTGCATTTTATATCTTAAAAATGAAGCACAAAGCAGGTTTTGTAAATATTATAGGAAATCCTAATGTGGGTAAATCCACGTTAATGAATGCCTTTGTGGGTGAAAAATTATCAATTATCACCTCAAAAGCGCAAACAACACGTCATAGAATTTTGGGAATTGTAAATGGCGAGGATTTTCAAATCCTTTTTTCTGATACGCCGGGAATCATAAAACCGGCCTACGAGTTGCAAGCTTCCATGATGAATTTCGTGAAATCGGCTTTTGAGGATGCCGATGTGCTTATATATATGGTTGAAATTGGCGAAAAGGAATTAAAAGATGAAGTGTTTTTTGAAAAAATCAAAACAACAACGATTCCTGTTCTTTTGTTAATCAACAAAATAGACCTGTCCACCCAGAAAGAAGTGGAAGAAAAGGTGGTTTACTGGAAAGAAAAAGTGCCCAATGCTGAAGTTTATGTGATTTCTGCTTTGGAAAAATTTAATGTTGATGGACTTTTTGAAAGGATTATTGAACTATTGCCTGAATCGCCTGCGTTTTATCCAAAAGATCAGTTGACCGACAAGCCGGAGCGTTTTTTTATCAATGAAGCCATTCGGGAAAAAATATTGATGCACTACAAAAAGGAAATCCCATATTCTGTTGAAGTGGAGACGGAAGAATTTATAGAAAGCGATAAAATTATTAAAATCCGCTCTATCATTATGGTGGAACGCGAAACCCAAAAAGGAATTATCATCGGACATAAAGGCACTGCCTTAAAACGCGTGGGCGTTGAGGCACGAAAAGATTTAGAGAAATTCTTCGATAAAAAAATCCATCTGGAATTATACGTAAAAGTGAATAAGGATTGGCGAAGCGACAAACGTCAGCTTAGACGATTTGGATATAATGAATAGTTGTTCCTATCCCCAGCCCTTTCCAAAGGAAAGGGAGTTTGATTTGAACTTAAACAGTATTTACAACAAAAAACTTTTAATTTTTAACTTCCAAGCGTTTCCATCATAAACCCATGAAGTTCGTCCATTTGCTGGTGGCCTCTTTTTTTACCTAAACTTCCCAAAAAATACATCACTATCCATAGCAGTGGCAGGGTAAAAGTTATGAGTAAAGCCATTTTATAATCGCTTTTTAAGGTCCATTTTACATAAGTCATGATAGAAAATCCAATAAAAGCGATGGCCATGACAAAATGAATAAACATAAAAAACGTCCATACCTGCGGTTTTGGGCCAAATAATCCTTTAACAATGCTTTCATTTTCTTTAACCTGCTCTATTTCAATGTTTAATTGCGGTGACCAAAAATGATTTTCTTTCGCTGGAATATCAATAACAATATGCCCGTCTATAACTTTAACGCAATAGTTACAATTTGTATTTTTTACTTTGCTTTGAAATTTTGAGAGCAGTTTTTGCTGACTTTCATCAAAATTAAATTTAAATCGTGGACGTAAATGGAGTTCGCTATTTTTTTCAATCATCGTAGCCTGTTTTTTTCAGGATCGAAATATACTATTTTATTTCTAAGCTGTGTCTTAAGGCCTCGAATTTTAAGGTTGAAAAATAATAAATTAAATAGTTCGTTTTTTAATTGTTTTAATCAAGCGTATTCTATGATAAAACCAAATAAAAAATCAATTCAATTAAATTTTGCATTTAACCGCTAAATAAACGCAAAGAAAATACGCAAAGGGCAAAGGTTTACGCTAGGTTCGCCAGATGGCTAAAATCTTCTTTGTGCAACTTCGTGACTCTCCTTGAAACTCCGCGTAATTAAAAGCTATTACACTGAGATTCACAAAGAAAAAACACAAAGGTTCACAAAGTTTTAAATCACAATAAATCAATTATTGGCCAAGCTCTAATTAACCGCAAATGGCAATTTTGTTTTGCTTAACATTTGATTGCGCCGGACAAAATTCCTAAATCGTAATTCCTAAATCGTAAATCAAGCTGCGTTAGGGATTGCAGCGGAAAGCCCACAGCCACGCTTTTGGGCGTGGCGAGGACTTGCAACGGAAAGCCCGATCCCGCCAGTTGGCGGGGGAAACGCCCTCCAAAAAGGCGGGCAGTCCCAAAATATTTTATGCGTTAAATTGCTGTCGGTAATGGAATATAGCCATTTATTTTTTATTTAAACTTTAAGAACTGATATATTATACCGCTTTTTATTACTTGGTTAATTTAGAATTGCCCACACTTAAATTTTCAAAATAAAAAAGCGTAATTTTGCCAAAAAATTAAAAGCACATGAGTAATATTGTAGCCATTGTAGGAAGGCCAAATGTTGGAAAATCAACATTGTTTAATCGGTTGGTAAAACGAAGAGACGCCATTGTTGATTCGGTAAGTGGTGTTACGCGTGACAGACATTACGGAAAAAGTGATTGGAATGGAAAAGAATTTTCGGTAATTGATACGGGCGGATATGCCATTGGTTCTGGAGATGTTTTTGAAGAAGAAATTAGAAAACAGGTTCAGCTTGCCATTGATGAAGCTGATTATATTATATTTGTTGTTGATGTTGAACAAGGCATAACACCGATGGATGTTGCTGTTGCCAATATGCTGCGCAAAATTAAAAAGCCCATTTTTATGGCCGTTAACAAAGTTGACAATTCTATGCGCGAAGCCGATGCCGTAGAATTTTACAACCTTGGTTTGGGTGAATATTTTACGCTTTCCTCAATTAATGGAAGCGGTACAGGCGAACTTTTGGACGCTGTGGTTGCAGATATGCAGGAAGATGTTGAAGAAGAACATGAATTACCTCGATTTGCCGTTGTTGGAAGGCCAAATGCAGGAAAATCCTCTTTTATCAATGCATTGATTGGGGAAGAAAGGAATATTGTAACTGATATCGCAGGAACTACACGCGATACTGTGGATACAAAATACAATCGTTTTGGATTTGAATTTAATTTGGTGGATACTGCCGGAATCAGAAAAAAATCGAAAGTTAAGGAAGATTTAGAGTTTTATTCGGTGATGCGTGCCGTAAAAGCGATTGAAGAATGTGATGTTGCTATTTTGGTGGTTGATGCCACCCGCGAATTTGAAGGTCAGGACGAAAATATTTTTTGGCTGGCAGAAAAAAACAGAAAAGGCATTGTAATCTTGGTAAACAAATGGGATTTGATTGAAAAAGAAACCAATACCATGAAAGATTATGAAGCCAAAATTAGACAAGAAATTGCGCCATTTACCGATGTGCCAATCATTTTTATCAGTGCTTTAACAAAACAACGGGTTTTTAAAGCCATTGAAACTGCTGTTGAAGTTTTTGAAAACAGAAAAAAACGTATTCCTACCAGCAAATTAAATGAGGTGATGTTGGATATTCTAAAATCGAGTCCGCCACCAGCCAACAAAGGAAAATACATTAAAGTTAAATTTTGTACGCAGTTGCCAACACCAACGCCTCAGTTTGTGTTTTTCGCGAATTTACCGCAATATGTAAAAGATCCTTACAAGCGTTTTGTTGAAAATAAAATGCGTGAGATTTTCAACTTTACTGGAGTTCCTGTAGTTGTTTATTTTAGGCAGAAGTAACTGTACATTTAAGGTAGTTTTACTTTCCTAAAGTTATTTTATTATTTGTAGTTTTGAAACTAGTTTTAGCCAAAAATCCACAAAATGGAAGATATGATTTTCTACGATAGATTGCAGTTTGCATTCACTATCACTTTCCACTATATATTTCCACAATTAACCATGGGACTATCTTTAATGATCGTTTTTTTTAAATGGAAATTTTTAAGAACAAACATTCAAAAGTACAATGATGCGGCGATATTTTTTATGAAAATATTTGCCATTAATTTTACAATGGGCGTTGTAACAGGAATTCCGATGGAGTTTCAATTTGGCACAAATTGGGCTAAATTCTCAGAACTAACTGGTGGAATAATCGGGCAAACTTTGGCTATGGAAGGACTGTTTTCTTTCTTTCTGGAATCCTCATTTTTAGCGCTTTTTATTTTTGGCGAAAAATTAATGGGACAAAAATTACATTTTTTAACCAGCTTTTTAGTCTTTTTAGGCTCTTGGGCAAGCGGATGGTTTATTTTAGCCACAAACGCTTGGATGCAACATCCGGTAGGCTATGAGATTTTAGAAAACGGCAAATTTGTACTCGATAATTTTTCTGCACTCTTTAGCAATCCTTGGCTTTTGCCTGCATTTTTACACAACCAATTTGCCTCTGTTGTTACCTCTGCTTTTGTGGTGGCAAGTATTGGTGCATTTTATATTTTAAGAAATAAAAATTTAGAACACGGAAAACTATTTTTAAAAACAGGAGTGGTTTTTGGATTTATAGCCAGTTTGTTGGTTGCTTTTCCTACTGGAGATTGGAATGCTAAAAATGTGGCCAAATATCAGCCTGCAACTTTTGCCGCTATGGAAGGTATTTTTGAAACTGAAGAAGCCGGGGCAGAAATTGTGCTTATTGGACAGCCGAATATGGTTGAAAAAAAATTAGACAATAAAATTGCCGTACCAAATATTTTAAGCTTTTTGACCTACCAGGATTGGAACAAACAAATTCCGGGAATGGATCAATTTACAGAAGAAGAATTACCGGATAATATTCCAGCTTTGTATTATTCTTACCGCATTATGGTTGGTTTGGGTACGATATTTATTGGGGTAATGACATTGGCCATCTTCTTTTTTTGGAGAAAAAAATTGCACACAATTAAGCCGCTGCTTTGGGCAAT
>DAIQBF010000078.1:0-12014 GCA_036781305.1 Lutibacter sp. | reverse complement strand
GGCTTTAGGGCCAGGGGTAAAAAAATTGATTTTTATAAATTCATATTTAACTTTTCAAAGTTAAAATATTTATTACAAATTACCTTTGTTAATTTTTTAATAGCCAAACGTGCCCTCGCACCATCTGGCCCATCGCTAAAAATGTTTACAAAACATTTTTTTAAGGCTCTGTCCTCCCTTCGGGGGTTAGGCGGCTTTTCAACTTTTGTTAAGGATTTCCTCAAAATAAGCTATTGTCTTCCCGAGCCCCTCTTCCAATTGAATTTTTGGTTCCCATCCATTCAGTTTTTCTTTTGCCAATTCAATATTGGGCTGTCGTTGTTTGGGATCATCTTTTGGCAAGGGCATAAAAATAATCTTGGATTTAGAGTTTGTTAAATTGATGATGGTTTGTGCCAGCTCCAGCATACTAAACTCATTGGAATTTCCCAAATTTACCGGTCCAACAAATTTGGGGTCGGAGTTCATCATGCGTAACATGCCTTCCACCAAATCATCCACATACTGAAACGATCGTGTTTGCGTGCCGTCGCCATAAATGGTAATATTTTCGTCTTTTAATGCCTGAACAATAAAATTGGAAACTACTCTGCCGTCATTCACATTCATATTGGGACCATAGGTATTGAAAATTCGAATAATTTTAATGGCTACGTTATTTTGGCGGTGATAATCCATAAACAAGGTCTCTGCACATCTTTTGCCTTCATCATAACATGACCTGATGCCAATAGGATTCACGTTGCCCCAATAGGCTTCCGTTTGCGGGTGGACAATAGGATCTCCGTAAACTTCACTAGTGCTTGCCTGTAATATTTTTGCGTTTAACCGTTTTGCTAAACCCAGCATATTGATGGCACCCATAATGGAGGTTTGGATTGTTTTAATGGGATCGTGCTGGTAGTAAATAGGGCTCGCCGGACAAGCCAGGTTGTATATTTCATCGACTTCAGCGAAGTATGGTTGAATAATGTCATGCCTCACCAGCTCAAAAAACGGATTTGTAGTTAATTTAATGATATTGCTTTTGTGGCTTGAAAAATAATTGTCCAGGCAAATGACTTCGTTCCCTTCGTTCAGTAGTCTTTCACACAAATGTGATCCTATAAATCCGGCGCCTCCGGTAACTAGTATTTTTTTCATTTGTTTTTTGGTATCTGGTATCTGGTATTTGGTAATTTGTAATTCAATCTATGATTTTTGTTCTTTTACTTTTTTTCATTGATAAAAAAAGTAACAGGGCGGAACGTTAAGAAAATGTTCAGTGAACATTTTTAGTGAACGAGCCAGCCGATGCTATGGATTGTCTGATGATCTTTTTCTGTAAAATATCATATGACGCTTCTTCTTTGATTTGGTTTTAAATTATGTTTTGAACTTATTTTTAACTTTGAGCTTTCACTTTTTATATACATTCCAATTTTACACACCCCTAGCCCCTCTCAAGAGGGGAATTGGAAACTTTTTACTTTTTACTTTAACTTTTTAACTTAATTATATCACAATTCATTGATTAACTTTAAAAAATTTTCGGGGTTCATGATTCCTATTTGGCTTTTTTTATAATCTTTGGTATTTCTTGTGATGATGATATCAATTTCTCCGTTTAATTCTGCTGAATAATTTTGCAGCGCATCTTCAAAGTCTTTAAATTCTGAATTTAATGCCACAATGATCGCATTTTTGTCAATCACAAGGACTTCCAGTATCGACATTAATATTTTTAATTTTTGGATTACTTTTTCTTGTTTTGCTTTTTGACTTAACAAATAATAGACATTACTTACAATGACAGGTGTTACAAACCCAATGATGTCTTTTTTTTCACATAAAGACAGTATTTTTGCTGCATTTTCGGAAAATGGCTCTCTATCAAAAAAGAAATCAAGAATGACATCGGTATCTATTAAAATATGCTTCATCCTCTTATAAATATTTTTCAGACAACTTTTTGGCCAATTCTTGTTTATAATCAAAATCCTGGTCTGAATGAAAAGTACTTTTTAAAGATTTAACAATAGGTGTCAATTCAATGTTGTTTTCACTTTGCTCTTTTACCAATACCTTTAAATAATTTTCAATAATGCTTGATAAGCTTTTTTCCTTATTTTTAGCATATTTTTTTGCTTTTTCAATAACTGAATCATCAATTGTCAAAGTTAATTTAGTGCTCATTTTTTTTAATTTTTATGATACAAATATAAATAAAAAAACAATCGTACGTGTTAATTTTTTAATAAAACTACGTGTCTTTTGTTGTTGCTTGTCGGTTGTTGTCGGTTGTTGGTTGTTTTCTGTTGTCGGTTGTCGGTTGTTGTCGGTTGTTGTCGGTTGTCGGTTTTGGTTTTTGGGCTATATTCTACTATGAACTCAAAACTTTAACTGACAACTCACAACTGATAACTCACAACTGATAACTCACAACTAACAACTCAAAACTGATAACTGATAACTGATAACAGATTACGTTTTCCAATTGTCTTCTACATATTTTATAAAGGAGTGAATTTTACCTCCCAAATTATCATAATTTTCAATTAACAAATTTATTCCTTCCATTTCATAAAGTACTTTAATCATTTCCAGTTGAGATGTACTTTCAAGTAATGAAGCTTGTGCATAAATTAAAAATTTAATAAAATCAGCTTTATATTTCCTTCGTCCATAACCTTCAACAATATTATTTGTAACACTTTTTGAAGCTCTTCTTAATTGACTACCTGCTTCGTATAATTCATATTTTGGCAGGTTTAGTGTCATTTTATGCACTTCAACTGCATATTGAAACGACAACTCATAAATTTGCAAATCTTTATAACTTTTCATAGCAATTTACTTTTTCTCTAACTGGTTCTTGGTTGTCAGTTTTCGGTTGTCGGTTTTATTTAGTTATCGGTTGTTTTCTGTTGTCGGTTGTCGGTTGTCGGTTGTCGGTTGTCGGTTCTCTGTTATCGGTTGTTTTCTATTGTCAGTTATCAGTTGTCAGTTATCAGTTGTCAGTTTGTCAATGCCTAAATAACGTTGACCGAGTTAGAAATGGAATTATTTGAAATCAATTTTCTCCCCTGCCGGCCGGACAGGCGGGCCTGCCGGCCGGACAGGCGGGCTTTAGGGCCAGGGGTAAAAAAATTGATTTTTATAAATTCATATTTAACTTTTAAAAGCAATGTGCTAAGGGGCTTCTATTACCAGTTTTTGATCCATTAATTCAACATTAAATTTCACTTTGGCGTTAAGTGCCTTAAAAACTTTTAAGATGGTTTCAAATCTTGCATCGGTCAGGCTATTTTCAATTTTAGAGATTTGCGCTTTTTTTACGCCAACTAATTCTCCCAATTGTTCTTGGGTTAAATTTCTTTCTTTACGCACTCTTTTAATTGTTTCCCCTAAAATATCAAGTTGCAGTTCATACTCAAAAGCATCTCTTTTTGGAGTTCCAATTTCTCCAACATGTTTGTCTATTAAGACCTCCAAACTTGTGGTATTTAATTTTTTATTTTCCATCTTTATCGTTTATTTTCAAAATAAATAATCCTTAATGCTTCGGCTTTTTGGAGTTCATTCTTTGGCGTTTTACCAGATTTCTTCTCTATTCCGTGGGTGGCAATAACAAGTGTGTTTTCATTGTTTGATTTATCCCAGAAAGCAAAAAGCCGGTAATATGTTTTGTTATATAATGTTCTGAATTCCCAAATAGTATCCGTTAATTTTTTAAATAATTCATTGTCATTTCTAAATTGTGACAACTTTAAATTATAATAAATTTTTGTTCTGGTTTTTTCATCCAAACTTTCAACAAATTCAATTGCTTCATCTAAAAACTCAATTTGAAATTTTGATTTCATCACTATTTTCAACAAAGGTATAAGTTTCCTTTTTAAGAAACAAACAGATTGGTATTTTTTTATTTTTGGTCAACCGACCTTACAGCCGAAACTATTTTCATGGAATGTTTTTTAGTGAGACGGGTTTTCGACTTCTCAATTGAACTTTGTACTTCTCACTATTTCACGCTTTATATCGTATCAATAAAACTCTTTTCTGCCCTATTAAAAATGATGATGCCTAAAAACAAAACGATCACAGTGACGATTAACGTATAAATGAACATACTTACATTAAAAACACCGGTATTCAAAAGCATATAGCGAACCGATTCTATGACAAATGATAACGGATTGTACTGCACCACCCAGGCATATTTTGGCAGTTTTTCCACAAAAAATGAAACGGGGTACATCACTGCTGAAAGATACATCAAAAGTTGCATGCCAAATCCCACTAAAATATTTAGATCCCTATATTTGGTGACCATGGCAGAGATGATCATTCCCAATCCAAGCCCCAGCAAGCCCATAATTAAAACCATCACCGGGAACAAAATGACATATTCATTGATGCTGATAGCGGCACCTTTATAATAGTAATAGCCAAAAAATGCCATAAAAATAAACAATTGTATCCCGAATCGCACCAAATTTGAAATCACCGCCACCAGCGGCATAATGAGCCGGGGAAAATATACTTTTCCGAAGATGCCCGCATTGGCCGAAAAGGTGCTTGAGGTGCCCGAAAAACAGGCCGTGAAATAATTCCAAATGGTGATACCGGCCAAGTTGAATAAAAATGGCGGCACTGTTCCTGTTGATATATTGGCTACATTGTTAAATATCAAGGTAAATATCACCGAAGTGAACAAAGGCTGAATTAAATACCACAAAGGTCCCAAAATGGTTTGTTTGTATGCGGTGATGATGTTTCTTTTCACAAAAAGCATCAGCAAATCACGGTATTCCCAAACTTCTTTTAGGTTTAAGCTGAAAAGTTTATTTTTTGGGGTGATTTCAAATAACCAATCGTCGTTTATATCTTTCATTTTTCCTGCTTTCTTTTCAATTGAATACTCCATAAACCAATTGAATCACTACGTTTTTTAAATAATTCAGACATTTTTAATTTACCTTTAACAGGTTTTATAATTTCTTCAATTAATAATTCTTCTTTACTCGGCCCTAAATTTTTATAAATATTTTTTAAATCCGATAATTCATAAATTAGTAACTTATCACCCTCTCCTAAATTAATTTTTTCTGTACTAATTGTTTTATATGAATGAAAATACATTCTTGAATTTTTATTATCCATGACCTCCATGCCTATTTGAGAAGGAACCCAAAGATAGCCAGATTTATCCATTTCATTTAAGATAAGTTTTGATTTATTCAAAATCATTCTCATAGTATTTCCATATTTCGGATTTTCTACATAAACCCCAAATGGTAAAATATAAGACCAGAAAAAACCAATTAACACTAAAATTATAAGAATCATTTTTTCTACTGAATATAAAACTATTTTCCTGTCCTCATTAATAATGATTAAAATAGCAATTGGTATTAAATATGAAAAATAGTAACTTCTTCCAAAGAAACTCAATATTATGATTGCTAAAATAATATAGAATATATCAAGCTTATAGTTCTTATAAATTATATAAAATATAAACAATAAAATAGGGTTATAAAAAATATATTTAAATATTAAGGTTATTGAAAAAGTATGGTTAGCGACTTCTATTGAATTCCCATAAACATTTGATAAAAATGAAAGTATATTACCTTCCGAAAAAACAAAAAGACATACAATAGTACCAATAAAAAGAAAAAAATAATCTCTTAATTTATATAAATTTTTTATTAGTATATATAGCGCCAATAACCCATTTCCAACTCCCATAATAGGGTGTATCAATCCAGAACATCCTAAAATGATTGCAAAAAGAACCAATCTAATATTCTTTCTTATTATTCTTTGTTGAATTAAAATAATAAGTAAGCCAAATAACACACCGATAGTTTCAACTCGAAAATTCAATAAATACATATTTAAAATAATTACAAAAGTAAATACCAAAAATTTTAACAATCCAGATTTTGAACTTTTTACCAAACAATAAATAATTACCGATGAAATAAAAATTAACACCAAATTAAATGCAAATAAACTATTGGTACTTACACCAAAAAAATAAAAAAAAGGAGCGCTAATAACCTGAAATACATGAACCGTAAAAACCTCTCCCAAATAATCATGAGAAAAAGTACTTGCATTATAATTTCCATTTAAATAGGATATTGCAGGGCTCAAAGTCCATGGCCCATCGGTATTTGTAAATGGTGAAATATACTGCAATCCATATTTTATGATAAGTATAAAAAATGCAATTATCAAAAAATAAAATTCCTTATTCTTATGAAACACCATAAAATTCTTTAATTAAAGTAATTACTTTTTCTTGTTGTTCAGCAATTAACTCAAAATATAACGGTAATCTCACCAATCTATTTGTATATTTTTCGGAATTTTCGAGCTCTTTCCCTTGGTATTTATCCCTATAAAATGGACTTTTATACAATGATAAATAATGAAACACCGCAAGTATATGATTGACCTTAAGGAAATCAATTAATGCTGTTCTTTCTTCAAAAGAATTACATACAATATAAAATAAATGAGCATTATTACTTGCATATTTTGGTATAAATGGTAATCTAATACCTTTAGAAACTTCTAATTCTTTTAATTCATTGAAATATTTCTCCCAAATTTCCTTTCTCCTAGTTTGAATTTCTTCTAAATTTTCTACTTGTGCATATAAAAACGCAGCCGTAACTTCTGAAGGCAAAAAAGAAGAACCTGTATCTACCCAACCATATTTATTGACTTCTCCCCTAAAAAATGAAGCTCGGTTGGTTCCTTTTTCCCAAATAATTTCTGATCGGTCAACAAACTGTTCTTCATTTATCACCAACATCCCTCCTTCACCAGCAATGATATTTTTAGTTTCGTGAAAAGAAAATGCCGCCAAATGTCCTATTGAGCCTAATGGTTTTCCTTTATAAACAGCATCTATTGCCTGGGCTGCATCTTCAATGACAATTAAATTGTATTGTGTTGCCAATTGCATAATCTTGTCCATATCACAGGCAACACCCGCATAATGTACCGGCACTATCGCTTTTGTTTTTGATGTAATCAACGCTTCAATTTTATTGGCATCTATATTGGGATTGTCGTCATAAGAATCGGCAAAAACAATTTTTGCGCCCTGACGCACAAACGCCAAAGCAGTTGAAACAAATGTAAAACTTGGAATAATCACTTCATCGCCAGGTTGAATGTTGGCCAAAATCGCACACATTTCCAACGCATCTGTGCATGAGGTGGTTAACAATACCTTTTTAAAACCATATTTTTGCTCAAAAAAATCATGACATACTTGGGTATAATACCCATTACCAGATATTTTACCTTTCTTTATTGCATCTTCAATATATGACAATTCTTTGCCCGATAGGTATGGCTTGTTGAATGGAATCATATTTATTTTTTTTTAGCAACTATAATCAATGACCCACCAAAAGGCAATGAAATTCCATTTTTAATTAAAAAAACATCTATTTTCATAAGCGCTCCAAAAATTGAATTTAACATAGGGTTTAACTTTAACTCATTCATTTCTTTAAAGATAATTTCTTCTGTTATTTCATGAACTTTTTTTTGTTTGAATAATCTTGAAATATACATAACTGGAAAAAGAATAAAAACAAATGAACTCACATAATCTATTTCAAAACCTTCGCTTAACAATTTGTTTTTCAATTCTTTTCGACTATATCTCCTTTTATGATATGCTATATCATCATTAACACTCCACATCCATTGATATTGAGGTACTGAAATAATGAATAACCCTCCACTTTTGAGTGCTTTATGCACTTGTTGAATAACCTTTAAGTCTTGTTCTATATGTTCCAATACATCAAAAGCACCAATTGCATTAAACTCGTTTTCAAAAGGCATATTAGTAGCATCCACTTGAATAAATTCTATATTACGCAAACGGCTTTCGGCATATTTTATGCCTTCTAAATGAATTTCTGACCCATATAAATTATAATTTTTAAAAGTATCATTCAAACCCTTCAAGACATACCCTGTTCCGCTACCTATTTCTAAAACCTTGTTAACTTCTTCACCTACATGCTTTTTGAATAAATTTATAATAATTTTATTTCTGTTTACAAACCAGAAATTTTTTTCTTCTATTTCAAATAATAATTTGAAAGCATCTGATGGGTAATCCCCATTTTCAATAGCTAAATCTGGACTATAACATTTTATACCACTAATTATTTTATACTCTCTATCCATGATGAATTTGCTATCTAAATTTATTATTTTAATTAGCTGATAATATATCTGTGAAAATAAAAAAAACATTATAAATCTTAACTTTAATTTACCGTATATTTAATACACCCAATTCTTCGCCTATCAAATAGGTTTTTTTGAAAGAGAGTTTTCATAGCACTACTTATTGATAAATTGGTGTGAACTTACCTTTTGCTGGGAGTAAAAACTTCATGAAATTTACTTCATCATTACTACCTCTTTTAGAATATGTTCGATTGGAAACATCAAAATAAGTGACTTTATTACAATTAAAATCTATTTCCGAAATATCGGAGACTATTTTTATAGATTTAGAACTACTGTCCCATTCATTTAAATAAAGGTCCATTTTATCAAGTTTATCTTGAATACTTACTTCCTTGAATTGAAATCCAATTTTATCCGATATAGATTTTGCTGGTGAACCAGCATAAATTTCATTAAACTTCATTCCTTTTGTAATTACAGAGCCAACCATTGCCATTGATTTATCTTCAGCAATTATTGGGGAAACAATACAATGACCTACAAACCAAACATCGTTGCCAATTATCATAGGTTTTTCTGTCAAAAATCGACATCCTTCCAACGTGTCACCATATTTAATATGGCTCCAAACCTGAGAGTGAGCACCAATTCCACAATTATTACCAATTGTTGTCCCTCCTATTGAATCAATTATTGTGAATTGACCTATCCAAGCATTATGACCAATATGACAAGGCATATAACCATGTATGTTTGTATCATGATGAATTTTAGAATAATCACCTAGAGAAAAATCATCACAGATAATTTGAACATTCTCACCAATGTAACAATTATCACCTATAACAATTTTTCTTGCTTTACCATTAACCTCCCTAATTTTAGCGGACGGTTCTATAATTGTATTTTTACCAATATAAATTTCTTCTGCTTGAATATTAATGTTTTTCATTACTAAATTATTTTGTCAATTATATATGAATTTCTCCCTTTCGATTGGTCGAAAATCTTCCCAATATAAATCCCAACAATTCCTGTTATAGTAATTATTACACCAGATAAAAACCATATGGACACCATCAACGAACTATATCCAAGAACTGAAATTTCACCTTTATAATATTTAATAAGTGTTATCAAGCCAACAGTAAATGAAACTAATGACATAACCATCCCAAATTTTACAAAAAGTTTCAAAGGTTTATTTGAGAATGAAATAATAGTATTGAAAGCTAAACTTAATAGTTTTGAAAATGTATAAGAAGACTCGCCTGAATTTCTTGTAGCATGCTCTACCTCTACAGATGTAGATTTATAGCCAACCCAATTAACGAACAAAGGAAATGATTTTATATAATCATCCATTTTTAAAACCTCATTTATTACTTTTATATTATATATTCCAAAATTTGCAATTGTTCCATCAAATTTCGTTTCTGTCAAATAACTATAAGTCAGGGAGAATAACTTGGAAGATATTTTTTTTAAAAAACCATCTTGTCTATTTTTCCTTTTTGCCAATACCACTTCAAATCCTTCTTTGGCTTTATTGTATAATTTTATAACTTCTTTAGGCTGATCCTGAAGGTCACAATCCATCACGACAACCCATTCTCCTGTTGCCAAAGACAAACCTGCCATAATCGCAGGATGTTGTCCAAAGTTTCTGCTCAGCCTAACACTCTTAACCTCTGGAAATTCATGAGCTATTTTTTTCATCACTTCCCAACTATTATCAGGACTTCTGTCATCAACCAAAATTATTTCATAAGGCTGATTGATTTCTAACATTACCTTTTGTATCTCATAAACCAATTTCTCTAACATTTTATCAGCTTTATAAACTGGACTTACAAATGAAATTTTAGGGTTTAGGTTCTCCATATTAAAAAATAAATATTTTTTTTGATAATTGTAAATATAAGGTAATACTAGACATATTTAAAAATAATCATTTAAATTTAGTATGGATATTTTATATAACTTTTTACAAACCATATTAAGTTACTAATAATTTAAAGGCATAATAATCCTCTGGAAATACACTTTGCTAAAGATCCCTGCATTACCTGCAAATGTATCGGAAGTTGCCTGTAAACAGTTTTTAAAATAGTTCCAAGTTGTAATCCCTGCCAAATTAAATAAAAATGGAGGAACACTTCCGGTATCTATATTGGCAACTTTATTAAATATTAAGGTAAATGTAAGCACTGTAAATATGGGTTGTATTAAATACCATAAGGAACCTAAAATGGTTTGTTTGTAAACCGTAATGACGTTGCGTTTTACAAACAGCGTTAATAAATCACGATATTGCCAAACTTCTTTAAAATTAAAACTGAGCAGTTTGTTTTTTGGGGTTATTTCAAACAACCAATCGTCGTTATTTTCAGTGGTGTTCTGCATAAAATGAATTAATAATCAATGCTTAATAGGCTATGATATGTATTGATTTTTGTTTAGGCTTTTGTTTGGCAATTTAATATGGGTAAATATATGGTATTGTGTGGGAAAATGGAAATAGTATTTTGGATTATTAGAAGTTAGATATTAGAAGTTAGAAGTTAGAAGATGGAAGTCGGAAGTCGGAAGTCGGGAGACGGAAGTTGGGAGACGGAAGTTGGGAGACGGAAGTTGGGAGACGGAAGTCGGGAGACGGAAGACGGAAGACGGGAGACGGAAGACGGGAGGCGGGAGACGGGAGGCGGAAGACGGGAGGCGGGAGACGGGAGACGGGAGAGCGGAGTTAGAGGTTATTAGTAGTGAGAATTTAATAGGAACATTTCGGTAAATATGGGCAGGTTTAGGGGCATTGCGGTAAATATGGGCAGGTTGCTTAGGGCATTTCGTTAGTTCGGGACAGGTTGCCACGTCGGCTATCGCCTCCTCGCAATGACGCGATTTTTAAGGGTGCCCCAGTCAGGGTTCGTCTTTGCGATGGAGCTACGCAATGAAATGGAGTGGCGACTGCGGCCTGCCTGCCGGCAGGCAGGCAATCTGTTACTTATTAACAATTATATAATAGTTTTAACAAAACTACTAAAAGACATTCAGAATATATTTGTACTTTTGAATTGGTAAATATGCTGTTATGAATATTGAATTGAACATACAGAATAAAAAATTGGAGTTAATTCAATGGCTTTCAACTATTGAAGATTCAACTATTATTGAAAAAATAATGGATTTGAAAAAAAAGGAAAGCAAAGATTGGTGGGATTCAATTTCTGAAAATGAAAAAGAAGCTATTGAACAGGGTTTAAAAGAAGCAGATTCAGGAAAATTAAATCCGCATTCAAACGCAAGAAAATTATATGAAAAATGGGTATAAAATTCTTTGGACTGATAATGCTCTTAAAGAACTAGAAAAAACTATTAAATATCTTGAAGAAAATTGGACCGAAAAAGAACTGCAAAATTTAGCCCTACACCTTGAAGAAACATTAACCTTAGTTTCTAAAAATCCAACCCTTTTCCAGGCTTCTGACATCAAAAAAGAAATTCGCAGGGTTATTGTTTTATCTCACAATACTTTGTACTACAGAATTGGAAATAATCAAATTGAAATTATCTCATTTTTCTCTAATCGTCAAAGTCCGAAAAAGCGGAAATTAAAATAACCCGTTGCATTTACAGGGGTTTGTTGGCACAATTAATTATTAAGAGGTAAATATATTGCATTGCCAGGGAATTTGGAAATAGTATTTTGGTATTTTGGATTATTAGAAGGGAGATATTAGATATTAGATGTTAGATATTAGATATTAGATGTTAGATATTAGATGTTAGAT
>DAIQBF010000077.1:0-12019 GCA_036781305.1 Lutibacter sp. | reverse complement strand
AAAATAAATTCTTTCCGCTTGATACCTCGATGACTCTGCCTCGAGGTAGTTCATTTACTGAATTTTTTTAATAAGTATTCAAATAAAAAACTTGAAACAAATTTAATATAAAATTATAAAAGCATTAAAACCTTACAGTTAGTAAGGAAAAACCTTACAATTAGTAAGGGAAAACCTTACCCTGAATAAATTATAATAAGTATCTTTATAAAAAAATGCTATTATGAAATTATTAAAGCAACTGGAACGCCTTGAAAAGATAAACCATTTAATAAAAAATGAATGCACAGGCATTCCTGAAGATTTTGCCGAAAATTTAGGGGTTTGCCGAGGACATTTGTACCGGTTGATAAGCGTGTTAAATGATTATGGCGCCTGTATTGAATACTCCAGAAAATTACACAGTTTTTACTACCCGAAGCCTTTCAATTTTGAAAAATTAATTCACAAAAATTCTCTTACCAATGATGAAATGGAAACCATAAAAGGTGGTTTTTCTTTAAAAAATTTTATTCCGTCTCCTTTTATGAGACGGAACGATGTTAATTTAGTGCCTGTAAATATATTTATGGGTGAAATTGGCTACCAATATTAAGTGCCGATAAATTAAATAACAAAATTTTATGAAAACATTAGAATTAAACCAAATGGAAGTTATTGAAGGAGCAACAAGTGCTTGTGCTCAAACCGTTGCTCTTTCGTTTATTGCTGGCTCAATAGTTTTTGGAGGGCTATGGGGTGGTATTGGAAATGCTGCTTGGGCATATTATTGGAGTAAAGATTGTTAATGTTTCTTCCATAAAGGGAATGAAACATTCCCTTTATGGAAAAAAATAAAATTAGAATGAATAAAACTATCTCAATTATTAAAAAAATAACAATTTTAGATAAAAAGCTAAAAATTATTATTTCTAAAACAAATATTATAATTAGAAAGAATTTTTATTATGATATACTTATCATAATAAAAAGCGAAAAAAAAATAAGCATTTCAACTAAATGGAAAATTGGCTTAATAGGTGAAGTTTTATTTAAACAACATTATTCAAATATGGATTTTTATTATCAAGAATTAAAAAAAGAATTTGTAAAAAACGGATTTATTGTAGATGAATTATATACAATCTAATTTTAATTCAGAAAACACTATCAAAATAACTGTCCAGTTTAGTCTGGAATAAGGTTTACACTTTTACCGGAATAAGCATTTCAACGTGTTTCTAAAAGAAACCAGCGTTATCTTTCCATTAACATAAAAAAAAGCGTTGCGGCATTATATAAAATAGAGTATAATGACTAAAATAATTCAAAAAATTTCGTTCCGTCTCCTTTTATGAGACGGAACGATGTTAATTTAGCCTCTGTTAACATATTTGCGCAAATAAGACATAAAAGCTATGAGTGTCTTTAAAAAAATTGTAGTTAATTATTAACCTATATAAAGTAACATGATTACAGTTTTATTGGCTTTGTTATTTTATATTTTAAAAAATGTATTTTTATTATGAGAATATTAGAATTAAATCAACTTCAGACTATTCAAGGTGGATCAACACAAGGTGCAATATGCGGCATAAGTATTGGCTTGATGTTTTATCCTCCAACTTTTTTTGCTGGTGCGCTAGGATTTGCTCTTTCGTGTATGACAAGTGATTCCTAACAATTAAAATTTTAAAATAAGTGTAACAAAAACAAATTAATTTAATTAATAATAAAAACTTGATAAGCATGAAAACAATTAATATTGAAAATTTAGAATTGGTGAATGGAGGAAGTGAGTTAGGGGATTTTGTTGGAGGAATTGCATGTGGAGCCTCTATTGGTTTTACTATAGCTACAGCCGGAGCCGGATGGTGGATAATAGGGCTTGGATGTGCATCACTTTTTATGTAATTCAATAAATTAATTATAAATGAGAGTAAGAAATATCTTATTTATTTTAGTTTTAGTACTAGGTGTTTTTTTATTTGCAATTTATGATTTTTCAAATAATAAAGCATCAGGTATTGAATCATATAAATATATAATAAGTGCAGTACTATTATTAATGGGTGTTATTTATGTAATAAAGACGCACAAGCTAAAATAAAATACACTTTATGCAATTACATTATTATTTTGAAACAAAAATTTAACAATTACATATTGTTTTTAACAGTAATAATAATTACTGTTTTAAGCGTTTTTATGGTAAAATATGGGCTAGATTATGATAAATTAGTTTTGAATTTTTATTCAGAACAACTTGCACAAGAACAAATAGAAAAACTATTGGAAAGCCAAGAAAAATGGGCTTGGATTGGCTATGCAATTATCCCTTTGCTTATTTTAATTCGCAGCAGTTTGGTTGCTTTATGTTTAAGTGTAGGCGTATTTTTTTACGAAATGGAATGTAAAATCCCATTTAAAGATTTCTTTAGAATTGCCCTTGTGGGCGAGTTTGTGTTGGTGCTGGTTGGATATTTTAAATTGGGTTATTTTTACTTTATAAAAACCGATTATACACTACAAGATTTACAGCAATATTATCCATTGAGTTATATCAACTTTTTAGATTTAGAAAAAATACAGCCTTGGTTGGTGTATCCTTTGCAAACCATTAATTTATTTGAAATATCCTACTTTTTTGTATTGGTTTATGGGCTGTGGAAATTGCTTAAAAACAAGTTTTCAAAAAGCTTTGAGATTGTTGCGGTTAGCTACGGTGGCGGTTTGCTAATTTGGTTGGGCTTGGTGATGTTTTTAAAAATGCACACAATATTACCATAAATAATTACACGACCAGTTTGTTAACTATAGTAATTTATTTGGGTTAATAATAATTGGCGTAATGGTATCTAATTTCCGAATTAGGCAATCCAATAAATTGAAAGCGTCTTTTTTTAATTTAAAATTCATTAATATTTTTGAAGTTGATTATTTAATGAAAAATAATACGATACCGCCCAATGCAATAAAAGCCCCAATTACTTCTTTTACGGTTACTTTTTCTTTGTAAAGTAAAATGGCAGGCGGAATAATTAAAACCGGTATAATGGCCATAATGGTTGAAGCAATGCCGACGGTTGTGTATTTTACAGCCAATAAGGAGGCATAAACCCCTAAAAACGGACCAAATACAGAACCGATTAGGATAAATTTCATGGAAATGGAATCCGTTGCAGCTTGTTTAACTTTAGGCCATCGTTTAATCAAGGAAATTAAAATGACAAAACCAAAAGCTCCTGCAATAACCCTAATTTGGGTTGCCGCAAAAACATTGTAATCACCCATTCCATATTTGCTTAAAACCAAGCCCAATGCTTGTCCCATGGCACCCAAAAAGGCAAATAACATGCCTTTGGGCGAAAAGGAAAATTGAATTTTTTTGTTTTTTATGCCTAATTTTTTATCATCCAATTTCTTTTTTTCAGTAATGACCAGCATAATTCCAAAAATGGTGATAAACATCGCAATCAAAGAAAGGAGATTCATAGTTTCCCCTAAAATAAACCACCCTAAATAAGCGGCGATTGGCGCGCTTAATGACATGATTAACATGGAAATTCTTGCGCTGATTAATTCATAAGATCTAAATAAAAAATAATCTCCAAAAACAAAGCCCACCAATCCGGAAATCGACATCCAAACCCACTGATAAACCGAAGCATCAAAAGGCAAAAATAAGCCTCTTGAGAAATAGGAAATTATGGCATATATGAAAAAAGCGATGATTAAACGCAATACGTTGACCGACAATGATCCGGCTCTTCTGGTTGCTTGTTGAAAAGACAAGCTGGTGGTAGTCCAAAACACCGCTGTCAATAAAGCAAAAAGTTCACCTAAATGGGATGTTAACATGAGAAACTTTTACGGCGCTAATGTACTCAAAACTTAAGGCTAAAATGAAAAAAAATGGGCAAATATTATTTGTCTTTTTTATGGAAGTCCAATAGATTTCTAAATATAAAACTTTATTTTTTCAGACGGTCATTTATAAAAAATAATGCCTCATATTTTTGGTGCTAAAAAATGGATTTTCAAGTTCATTTTGAAGATTTTGAATTGTTTTGGAGTTCTGAACCCATTAACAGTTTAGGAGCTCACGGATTGATGGTTTTGTAGGTGTGTTTTTACAATATTTATAAAATTTATTTGGGTTTATTTCACTCAAAAATTATAATTTAGCAACAATATGGCATCATAAATAATAATATGGAAATAATTCGTGACTTTTTAGAATTTGAAATTATTAAGATTGGAGAATATACATTAAAGGTTTACACTTTAGTGATCATTTTTCTAATTTTTTTCGTAACCAGAGTAATTCTGTGGCTTATTAAAACAGCTTTGTTTCGAAAACACAAGTTAGATAATAGAAATTTGGGAAATACTTACGCATTGTTTCAAATAATTAAATACGTAATTTGGGTGATTGCTTTTGGGTTTATTATAGAAACCATTGGAATTAAAGTAACCGTTTTAATTGCAGGCTCTGCCGCATTGTTGGTGGGCATAGGTTTGGGGTTGCAACAAACATTTAACGATATAATTTCCGGCATTATTTTGCTTTCTGAAAGATCCATAAAGATTGGAGATATTTTGGAAATTGATAATGACATTGTCAGAATTCTTGAAATTGGCTTACGAACCTCAAAGGGATTAAACAGAGATGAGATTACCATTATAATTCCAAACTCATTAATCACCACCAATAAAGTGATTAATTGGAGCCACCAATCAAAAAAAACGCGTTTTAAAATAAATGTGGGCGTGGCTTATGGCAGTGATGTTGATTTGGTGATGAAACTACTTAAAGAAAGCACTTTGGAACATACGGATATCACAGACGAAAAGTTGGTTGATATTCGTTTTTTAAATTTTGGAGACTCCTCATTGGACTTTCAAATTTTATTTTTTAGCGAAAATATTTTCAGAATCGAAAAGGAAAAAAGTGACATAAGAAAAATTATTAACAGGAAATTCACGGAAAATAACATCAGTATTCCGTTTCCGCAAATGGATGTGCACATAAAAAAGAATCCCCTAGCCCACGATGGGGAAACTCCTATTGGAACAGAAAGCATAAGTTAAAAATAATAAATTTAAAGATCTTAAAAGTACAGAGTCTTACTTCGGTCTTCCGGCTTCGGACTTCCGGTTTTTGAAAAAATAACTTTCAACATAAAAAATGAACTACAATAAAATATTTTCAAAAATAAATAGAGCGCTAAATAAAACAGTAGATTTAGGTAAAGTTGCCACGTATATTCTTGAATTGGGCAATGTAGATCCCACAAAATTTGGCGTCCATTTAACCACCATCAATCACGAGCATTACCAGTTTGGCGATTCCGAGGAAAAGTTTTCCATTCAAAGTATTGCCAAAGTTTTGTCTTTGGTGCTGGCGTACAAACAGGAAGGCGAAAAATTGTGGGAAAGGGTTGGCGTGGAGCCTTCGGGAACCTCGTTTAATTCGCTGTTTCAGCTGGAATTTAATTTGGGAATACCTAGAAATCCGCTTATAAATTCGGGTGCATTGGTAATATCCGATATTTTGGTGAGCCACCTTAAAAATCCGAAAGATGATTTTATTGCTTTTGTAAGGAGCGTTTCCGGAAATCCCGAAATTGATTATTGTCCGAGAATTGCAGAATCGGAGAAATTAACTGGACATAGAAATGCGGCTTTAATCAATTTGATGAAATCCTTCGGAAACATTAAAAATGATATTGAAGTGGTGTTGGATTTTTATTTTAATTTATGTTCCATTGAAATGACTTGTAAAGAGCTTTCCGGCACGTTTCTTTTTTTAGCGGCTTATGGCGTTAATCCCTACACAAATGAAAGAGTGATTAGCATCAGCAAGTCGAAACGCGTAAATGCCATTATGCAAACCTGCGGATTTTATGATGAAGCAGGAGAATTTTCATTTAAGGTAGGTTTGCCGGGAAAAAGTGGCGTTGGCGGCGGCATTGTTGCCATTCTCCCAAATAAATATAGCATTGCGGTATGGAGTCCGAAGCTGAATAAAAAGGGAAATTCAAGCAAGGGAATAAAATTTCTGGAATTATTTACCACGGAAACTGAAATTTCTATTTTTTAAAATAATCAATTGAAAGACACATGGAAGACAAAAAACTAAGCGGGACCATCAGAAAAAACATTCTACCCGGAAAAAAAGCAGAAATTGTGCAAAAGCACCATCAACGAACCGGAGAATTGACCGAAGGCGTTGTAAAAAGAATCCTCACCAATTCGCCAACGCATCCGCACGGCATAAAAGTTCAGTTGGAATCCGGAGAAATTGGACGCGTTAAAAATGTTTTGAGTTGAAATTTAAGTATCAAGTAGTAGGTATTTTAAAAACCAACAACTAAGAATTCAAATTATCAATTGTTTTTATTCATTTTTTGAATATTTTTCTATGAGTCCAAACAATAATTTTCGGTCCAGTGGTTTTGTTAAATAAGCGTTGAAACCAAGGGACAAAGCCCTCTCTTTATCAGATTCCATGGCAAAAGCGGAAAGTGCGATCACAGGCAGCGAAGGCCTTAGCTTTTTGATTTCTTTCATGGCTTCATTTCCGTCCATAACAGGCATTTTTATGTCCATGAGCACCAACTGAATTTCGGGATGGTTTTGGACCAATTCAACTGCCTTTTTGCCATTGTCAGCTTCGATAATTTTAAAATTTGTTGAGGAGAATAACTCAGCGATATACATCATGTTGTATTCTTCGTCTTCTGCAACTAAAATGGTTAGCTCTTTATTTTTCATGAGGATTGTTGGTTTTTGTTCTTCAATCACAGTAGATATTAATGGTGTTTTTGACTTAATATAAGGAATTGTAAAATATACAGTTGTTCCATTATCGCTCGAATTTAACCAGATTTCTCCATTAAACAATTCTACAATTTTTTTGGTAATCGCTAAACCAAGCCCTGTCCCTTTAAGTTGTTTGCTTAAATTTGGGGTTCCTTGGGAAAATCGGTCGAAAATTTTATTTTGCAAATCCTCTCCAACTCCAATTCCAGTATCCTTTACATAAAATTGCAGGTTGTTTTCAATTAATTGGTAACCAAAAGTCACACTTCCGGCATCTGTAAATTTAAATGCATTTGACAGCAGGTTTGTAAGCACCTGATTTAATTTTGTTTTATCGGTTTCAATAGAACTTTTATAATTTTCCAGCCCTTTTTCACAAATTAACACTAATTTATTTTCTTGGGCTATTGGTTTAAAAAAGGTATTTAATTCCTCAAATAGCTTGTTTAAATTAACTGTTTCCTGCTCTAAGATTACGGCACCGGCCTCAATTTTTGAAATGTCTAAAATATCATTTACTATTGAAAGCAACCGTTTGCTGCTTTTGATTACTATGTTAGCGTATTCTTTTTGTTTTTCTTTTGTAATGTTTGGGTCTAAACACAATTCTGAAAATCCGATAATTCCATTCATCGGCGTTCTTATTTCATGGCTCATATTTGCCAAAAATGCCGATTTTAACCTGTCCGATTCCTGTGCTTGGGCTAAAGCGCTGTTTAATTCATTTTCAACTTTTTTACGTTGAATGGTGGTGCTAATTTGGTCGGCCACAAACTCTAACAACTGCACATCATTTTCATTATAGGCATTTACATCCTCATAACTTTGCACCACAATTGCGCCAATGCATTCCTCTTGAATTAATAAAGGGACGCCCACCCAAATTTCAGCATGTCCACCAATTAATTCAACTACCTTATTTTTTATGAGCTCTTTGTGGGCATCTTTGGTAAGCATTAGGGGTTTTTTCGATTTTATGACATAGCCGGTTAATGAATTTTTTGCTGAAAATTCTTCTATTTCCTCTTTATCATCCACAAAAACGGGGGTTGTAATCATATCGGTTTTTTCATTGTAAAGTGCAATGTAAAAATTGCTGGTGTCAATTATCTCTTGCAATTCATTTCTTACAAACAAGCTAAACTCCTTAAAATCACAGGTTATTAATGCGGCTTTAGAAATGTTGTAAAGTACATTTTCCAAGGCCTCTTTTTTTATTTTTTCTGTTATATCCGTTATTACCGCATGGATTGTCAAGCCTTTCTCATTTTCGTTTACTCTTGTAAGCGTTACTTCGGCAGGAAAAACATGTCCGGTTTTATTTTGGTGGTTCCATCTAAATCTATTGCTTCCTTTTTCCAAAGCAATATTTACCATTTTTTCTGATTTTTCTAGAGAACTGGCTCCATCGTGTTGTGTTTCTGGTGAAAGTTGTGATGGCCGGAAACCTAAAAGTGTTTTTCTGTCAAAACCAAACATATTAATGGCCGCTTCATTACAATCCACAATAAAACCGTTTTTTAATATTAAAATTGCATCTATAGATTTTTCATAGAGGTCTCTATATTTTCTTTCGGAATTTTCAAGTAATTTTTTTGAATTTATGCGCTCGGTAATATCATCAGCCAAGGAAGCCACACCAATAACATTGCCGGTGGCGTCTTTTAAAATTACATTGTACCATTCGCAGGTTATTATTTTACCGCTTTTGGTTAAATTTTCATTCGTATTTCTGAGGCCGCTTTTTTGAATTAATAAATTCTTATTAATCTTTTTCATTTCAACAACTAAATGCGGTGGTGTTATTAAATCTTTTATGGGCTTTTCTTTTGCTTCTTCCGCAGAATATCCAAAAATCCTTTGTGCCGAATTATTCCATTCAAGTACATTAAAATCTAAATCCCAAATAATTGACGCCAAGGGTGTGAAGTTAAATTGATCCTGTAACCGTTGGGTGTTTTTAATAAATAAATCTTCTGCCTTTTTGCGTTCTGTAATATCTTCACAAATTCCCTGAATATGGGTAATTTCATTGGCGCAGTTTTTAACAACGTCTATACTGGCCTGAATCCATTTTACACCACCATTTTTAGTTAAAATCCGGAAGGGCTGAAACTTAAATTCATTTGATTTTTCTAGTTTGAATAATTTAAGAAAAGTTTCGCTCACCCATTTTAAATCTTCGGGAAAAACAAGCTGGTATAATTTCACCGTTCCATTTATGAGTTCTGTATGAGAATACCCAAATAAATTAATGGTGTTTTCTGAAGCGAATTCTATTGGAAAATCCCATTCATTTTTACATAAAAGGGCTATTGTAGGACTTTTATTGATAATATTATAAGCTGCTTTTATTTTATTGTCTTTTTCCTTTTTATCGGTTGTTTCACTGAAAAACATTAACACTCCTTCATCCGATGGAATAATTCGGTTTTCAAACCATTTACCCCAGGGCTTAAAATAATTTTCGAAACTTACTGGTTTTCCCGTTGTTA
Organism: Lutibacter sp.; assembly: GCA_036781305.1. GTDB lineage: Bacteria > Bacteroidota > Bacteroidia > Flavobacteriales > Flavobacteriaceae > Lutibacter. The sequence goes on along the minus strand of DAIQBF010000077.1, from coordinate 2,717 downwards.
CTGCTTTTTGGTAACTGTCATAAAATAAATCATCTACTTTTTCAGAAAATCCAGTCCAAATATTCTTACCAATAAGTTCCTGGACACTTTTATCCAACAATTCGGCAGCTTTTTTATTTACGTAGGTGTAATTTGAGTTATGGTCAAGTATCACCAAACCATCTTTAATGCTTGTAAGGGTATTTGACAAAAAACTTTTAGTGATGTTCAGCTTTTGTTCTTTTAGAACTCGCTCTGTAATATTTTCAACAGATACAATTACATTTTCAAGGGTGTCTTCACTGCCGTCAATTACTTTAAATTTAACCAATGTATTAATTTCATGGCCGTCCAAAGTTTTATTGACACTTTCTGTTTCTGTTTCTTTATCACCCAATAAAATATCAATAAGCAGTTTTGTGAATCCAGTATTGGAATTTTCAGTAAATACTTTTGGTAAATTCTCTAATAAATCCTCTTTACTTTTAGCATTGTATAACTTTACGGCTGCATTATTTACATCTTTTACCGTTACCGATGAAGCTAATTTTGTTAGCGTATCAGGGTTGTTAATTATATAGGTTTTAATATCGGTATTACTTTCTTTTACAAGAGCGTCTATGCGTTTTTTAACCTCGGAAAAATCTTCAATCCAAAGCGAAATAGGTGCATTTTCAAAAAAAGTGAAATATTTTTTATCTACTACAGAATTATTTTTCATTGCATCCTTTTGAACAGTATTTGTGGGGTTCATAAATTTCATACATTATTTGGGGTTTAAAGGCGTAAAATACGATTTATTTTTAATATATATTTTATTATAACAATTTAAAATTAAGGCATTTATCTTGTTTGGGCCAAATTTAATTTTTAGGCAGACTCATTTTAAAACTCGTTCCCTTTTCTAAAGTGCTTTTTGCTGAAATTTTTCCGTTATGGAGTTCTGCGACCCTTCTGGCAATTGCCAAACCCAAACCAACACATTTTTTTTTATCGGCTGAATAGGTATTAACCACATAAAATTCTTCAAATATATTTGGCAAATCTGTTTCAGAGATTCCCATTCCTTGGTCGGTTATGGTTGTTTCAACAGTATTTTTAAGTTCCGCAACGGTAATGGTTATGATTGAGTTTTCATTGGAATATCGCAGTGCGTTGTTTAGCAGGGCAGTTAAAGCCTGTGTAATTTCGGCTTTGTCAACAGGTAAAAAAATATCGTTTTCCGGAAGTTTAACAAGTACATCAATATTTTTTTTGGAAGATTCCGATTTAAATTCATTTATAAGGGCCGACAACAATTCAGTATAATTAATGCGTTGGCTTTTTAGGACAAAATTTGGTGATTGCACCCTTGAATATTTTGAAATGGTATCGAGAAGCGCCAAAGAAAATGTTGCAGAATTTTTAATAATTTGCATGTGTTTTTCCAATTTCTCAATAGAATAATCTTCAAGATCTTCCAGCATCATTTCTGAAAATGAAAAAATAACGCCAACCGGATTTTTTAAATTATGGGTTAATTTGCCAAGAATTTTTGAATTGGTTTCAATGGCTGCATTAAACTCATTGGATTTACTTTTCAACTTAAGGCTAAGATCAAATATTTTTTCTTCTAATTCTTGTATGTATTTGTCAGAATTTTTTTCTTCTTTCACGGCATTCCTAAATTAATTTACGTAAATATAATTTTAAAATAACTAATGTCAAATATTTATTAGGAATTTAATTGTCGGCAAGGATTTAATTCGCCATTTAAAAAAAAATTCAGTCAATAAAATGGCCAAAACGGCAAAGTATAAAAAAACAACTCAGTTTTTTCATTACTTTTACCTACTATAAGTTTAAACACATAAAAAATGTCCACAGCAAAAAAAGATTACAAGAGAATTACCACCAAAAGTGTGGTGGAAATGAAAAAGAATGGCGAGAAAATTGCCATGCTTACCGCTTATGATTATACGATGGCAAAAATAATTGACAATGCCGGGATTGATATCATTTTGGTAGGCGATTCAGCCTCTAATGTGATGGCCGGACACGAAACTACCTTGCCAATTACGTTAGATCAAATGATTTATCATGCAAGTTCAGTAGTAAGGGCAATTCAGAGAAGTTTGGTGGTGGTGGATTTGCCTTTTGGAAGTTATCAGGGGAATTCCAAAAATGCGTTGGATTCTTCTATTAGAATTATGAAGGAATCTGGCGGCCATGCGGTGAAATTAGAAGGCGGAAGCGAAATAAGTGAATCTATAACAAGAATTTTAACCGCTGGAATTCCTGTGATGGGACATTTGGGATTGACACCCCAATCTATTTATAAATTTGGCACTTACACCGTTAGGGCGAAGGAAGAGGAAGAAGCCGAAAAATTAATGGAAGATGCTTTGTTGCTGGAGAAATTGGGTTGTTTTGCCCTGGTTTTAGAAAAAGTTCCCGCAAAATTGGCCCAGAAAATCGCCGAAAGCATTTCTATTCCGGTTATCGGTATTGGTGCCGGAAACGGCGTGGACGGACAAGTGCTGGTTACGCATGATATGTTGGGAATGACCCACGAATTTCATCCAAGATTTTTGCGTCGCTATATGGATTTATATACTGATATGACCACCGCCTTTGAAAGTTATATTGCCGATGTAAAAAGCAGGGATTTTCCAAGTGATGAGGAGCAATATTAAAAGCCACTCTAGCTCAATGTCATTAAGTTAAGGGAATATTTGTCATTCCGACAAAGGAGGAAT
>DAIQBF010000076.1:0-12202 GCA_036781305.1 Lutibacter sp. | reverse complement strand
ATGATTTAACCGTAAACATTCTTTTTACTTTTGATTCAGAAGGAAGAATAGTAGTATTGAGGGTTGACTCTAAAGACAAAGATGTAATAAACTACGTAAATGAGTCTATGAATCATAAAACGATAGAAATTCCTGGTGAAATGAATAGAGCATTTACTTTACCATTGAAAATTAAGAGATAATGCAATAAAAAGTTCTTATAGTAAGATGCTTATCTTACTATAAGTTATTTAATAATAGCAATTAAAACCTTGTAAAATGAAAAAAATTAAATTATTGGTTTTGGCTTTCGTTATAGGAACAATGAATTTATTTGCAGCAAATATTATCTCAGATTATTCTATAATAAAAGATATTAAACCTCCGGTAAAAAAATTGTTATCAGACACAACAATATCAGATTCACCAATATTATTATCCAATAAAGAAATTAAGCTGAAAATTTCTTCTAAATATAATTCTGATGAGAAATTGGTAATTCCAGATATGCAATCTAAAAATGAAGATGTTTTAGTGTCAATTCTTGAAACTTTGAATAATAAAAGGCGAATTACCGCAATAAGAGAATATGCCTATGAAATGCCTGATATGTCAAGAAAAGAATGATTTTAACATTAATCTGTCTAGCCATAAAAAAACTCATACCAATTAGTATGAGTTTTTTTATGGCTAATTTCTATAAAGACATTCATTAATTATTCAAATAAAAACAATTATGAGTTCTTATTTTTGATCCTTGAATTTCTAAAATATGGATCTATTTCTGAAAAATTATCTGCTTTTTTTAGTCGGATTTTCTGAAATGGAAACATTGTCGCTTTTATGTTTCAACACATAATTGGCCAACATTTTTTCTATCAATTCTTCTTTGGTTAAATGATGGAAAACCGTTTTAATTTTATCTTTTAAAGTTACAGGAATCTCATGGTCAGGTTTGGTTTTAAAGAGTTGTTTTGCCCACAAAACCATGTTATTTTCTTCAATGCTCTGCGAATCGGGTTTTTTAAATTCCTTAAAATAGATCCCCAATTCCTCCTGAAATTTCCTCAATTTTTCGATTTCTTCCTGCTGGATAACGGTTAAGGAAAATCCTTCGGCTCCTGCCCTGGCGGTTCTTCCGCTTCTGTGAACATACAATTCGGCAACATCGGGTAAATGATAATTCACCACATAAGAAATCTCTTTTACGTCAATTCCCCTTGCCGCCAAATCCGTAGCCACCAAAATATGGATAAAACCTTCACGGAATTGTCCCATAATTCGGTCGCGTATTGGTTGCGACAAATTTCCGTGCAAAGCGCCGGAAGAAAATCGGTTTATCGCTAAATTTTTGGCCAATTTATTTACGGCAGCTTTTGTTTTGCAAAAAATAATGCCGCGTTCCCCCTCTTTAGAAGCTAAAAAATGCATCAGCACCTCCAATTTTTCAATGGGTTCCACCACCACATATTCGTGGTCAATAGCCAAATTTCCCACAGTTTCCATATCGGCACTTACCATAATCACGTGCTTGGACATATAGTTTTGCACCAACTGTTTGATAGTTCCCGGCAAAGTTGCGGAAAATAAAAATGTTCTTTTCTTTTTTGGCAATTCGGCGACAATTTCATCCAAACCTTCTTTTAGGGAAGTTACCATTTCATCAGCTTCATCAAGCGCCAAATAACTGGCTTGTTTGATGTCTATCGCTTTGCGTTTTATCAAATCAATTAATCTTCCGGGCGTTGCAATTACAATATGCGTGGTATTCGACAAGCGTTCAATTTGTGGTTTTATGGGAATTCCGCCGCAAACTTCTGCAATGGATATTTCAGGTAAATAGGTGGAAAACGCTACCATATTTGTATAAATCTGATGTCCCAACTCTCTGGTTGGCACCAATATGATCGCTTGAATATATTGCTTTTCCAAATCTATCAGCTGCAATAACGGCAACCCGAAAGCCGCTGTTTTTCCGGTTCCCGTTTTCGCCAAACCCACAAAATCATCAGTTTTCGTAAGTAAAACTGGGATTGTTTTTTTCTGAATTTCCGTTGGTTCAGAAATATTTAAATCGGATAGGCTTTTTATTAAAGGTGCGGAAATTCCTAAATCGGTGAAGTGTTTTGACATAAACTTAATTTGTGCAAAGGTAATCAGACTTTAGTCTAAAAAAATGGCTATTTCATCAAAAACCGATTTATTTCCCAATTAAACTCTTAAAAATTCAATTGAGTCTTTTCTCAAAACACACACTATTTATGGCATTTTTATATGGTCCGTAGTTTGTTATAATGTGATAGTCATTTTTATGATACAGCGCAATAGCTTCCGGCTGATTTACGCCAGTTTCTAAAATACATTTTGTAAAAGACAGCTCTTTTGCCCAATGTTCCAATTCAATTAAAATTTTTGATGCAATTCCTTTTCTCCTTCCATTTGGCGAAACAAACATTCTTTTTACTTCGGCAATTTCATCCTCATACTCCTTAATGGCACCGCATCCAATCGGAATTCCATTGTCATAAGCCACAATTACATGTCTTATGCTGTCGAGCTTGTTAAACTGATTGTAAAATGAATGTTCCTCACCATCCCTTATTTTCAAATCGGCATCAAGAGCTATTAAAAGTTCTATAAAATCTGGATTCACAGCATTTGTTCGAAACAATTTTATCATTGGTTTATTTTTTGACCATGCACAACAAGTTGCAATTTTACTTTCCAAATATAATAAACTAGATAATAGTAATTCTTACTTTTTTGTTTTTCAATTTGGTATTGTTCAACATTTTAACCAGTTCATTGGCTTTTGATACCGGTACAGAAACAAAAGCACAATCTTGCTTCAATTCTATAATTCCCAATTGGTCGTTGTTGAGTTTTCCTTGTTTTAGGAACAATCCGGCAATATCTCCTTTTGAAATCTTGTCTTTTCTTCCTCCTGAAATAAATAAGGTTTCCCATTTAGAAGTTTTTGAAGTGGGTTTATTTTGAAGGATTTCAATTTCAGTATTTGGCGTAAATTCCGATTTTTTCTCTTTTTCCCACTGAATTACATAAGCAGTTCCTTTTGCGTTCATACGGGCGGTTCTTCCGTTTCTGTGGGTGAATTCATCTAATTTTAATGGAAGCTGATAATGGATAATATATTTAATCTCAGGAATATCCAATCCTCTGGCAGCCAAGTCAGTGGCGACGATAACCTGATGTGTTCCATTGCGAAATTTTATCAGTGTTCTTTCCCTGTCCTTTTGTTCCATTCCTCCATAAAAACAACCGTGTTCAATCTTATTTTCTGTCAAAAAATCGCTCACCATTTCAATGGTATCCCTAAAATTACAAAATACAATCGCTGGTTGATTTTCGATATGGAAAAGCACTTTTACCAACGTTTCCAATTTATCTTTGGTGGGGGAAATGATGGTTTTTATTTTCAAAAGTGCCGCCTCTTCCCTATCTTCTTTAAGGTAGTTGATTGTAGTTGGATTGTTTAAACCTACAAATTTCGGAATTCTTAGTGCTTGTGTTGCCGAAGTCAATATTCTTTTCTTCACCTTTGTCAATGCCGAAATGATTTCTTTCATTTCTTCCTCAAACCCAACTTCCAACGATTTATCGAATTCATCCAACACCAAAGTGATGATATTTTCTGTGGAAAAGGTGCCTCTTCTTAAATGATCTGCAATTCTGCCTGGCGTACCAATTAAAATGGCAGGCAAATGATTCAATTCAATTTTGTCTTTAGAAAATGGTCGTCCGCCATAAACAGCATTCGCTTTAAAACCTGTCCCCATTTCTCGTGTAACCTGCTCAATTTGAATGGCCAACTCTCTTGAAGGCACCAATATTAATACCTGAACTTCAGCACAATCTGCGTCTAATTCTTTAATTATTGGCAGCAAAAACGCCAAAGTTTTTCCCGTTCCTGTTGGTGACAATAAAATAATATTGTTGTTGGAATTGATTGCAATTTCTGCATCTTGCTGCATTTCATTGAGTTTTTCAATACTCAATTTGTCTAAAATATGTTGCTGTTCTTTAATGATATTTGCCATGTTGCAAAAGAAAAATAATAGAATTATTTATTTAAGTAATGTATATTAATATGTTTATCTACAAGTAATTATACATTTGATTGAAATAATTTATAGATGAATAAAGTCCTTCAACAGGTAAATTGTATAAAAATATTTTCTAAAAGATTTACTAATCCACTGGCGGATGGCCATAAACTTCTTCAAAAACCATGTCGAAATTATCGCGTAAATACAAGCGAAGTTTTTTACTGTAATCATCCTTCAGCCAATCTGCAAAATTTGAGGTGCTTTTGCTAATGCATTTGGTGTAATGTTGTATTCTATATTCAATATCTTCCCCTAATTTATTGGCTAAAATTAACGCATCATAAACATCTTCACTATTTTCGACACATATTTTGGCGTGTTGCGCAATGGAACGTTCTAAAACCACTTTTGAAGACTCCCCTATTTTAACCGCTTCTTTATAGGTTTCTTTGATGTCAAAATACACTGCTTCAGAATTGGAAAACTCCGCCCGAAGTTCTTTTGGCATTTCGTATTCAAAATTGCTTTCCAATTCTTCATCATTCAGCAATTTGTCCAGATAATAATTTGGTGAGGTAAAAATACTCTGCCAGTTTAAATCGGCTCCCCACGGACCGAATCGATGGAAATTATTACCCAAATCGATCACGTTAAACGTGTTTTTATTTTTTAATATACGAGACCCACGCCCAATCATTTGATAATATAATGTCAGTGATTTTGTGGCCCTGTTTAAAATAATGGTATCAACTGTAGGTTCATCAAAACCAGTTGTTAAAATACTAACCGAAGTTAAAATGGCATCAGGCGTTTTTTTAAACCACCTTAAGATAAACTCCCTTTCCTTTTTCGTGGCTGTATTGTCCAAATGTGCAATGGTATAGCCTGCGGCCCTAAACATTTCATACACATGTAATGAAGTACTAATTCCATTATTAAAAATTAAGGTCTTTTTTCCTTTGGAATGCTCTTCATAAGAAGACAATAATTTGCTTAACATATCATTGTTGGAATACAAATCTTCGGAAGATTTTACCGTATAATCGCCATTGGCGCCAACCACCAAAGATGTGAGGCCAACGTTGTATAAAAAGGTGTTTGCACGCGACAAAAACTCGTTTTGTATTAATGATTCTATGGTTTCCCCAACAATCAATTCATCATAATTGTCGTTCATAGGAAGCTGCATATTCGAGCTTAATGGTGTTGCGGTTACGCCTAAAAAAAACGATTTGTCAAAAAACTTAAATAGTTTTGTAAAGGAATTGTAATGCGCCTCGTCAATAATTACCAAACCAATATCAGAAATATCAAGTTTGTCGTCATTTAAACGGTTATTCAAAGTTTCTACCATCGCAACAAAACAACTGTAATTTTCCTGGTCGTCTAAATTTGCTTTGCTATGAATTACTTTGTTTTTCACATTAAACTCTGTAAGCATGGTCGATGTTTGCTTACACAACTCTATGCGATGCGTCAACACCAATACTTTTTTGTTGTGATGTTTCAAATATTGTCGTACAATTTCAGAAAAGATCACCGTTTTTCCACCGCCAGTAGGCAATTGAAATAACAAATGGTAGTCTTCCGGTTTATCTTCAAAGCATTTAAAAATTTTGTTAATCGCTTCTTTTTGGTAGCTGTATAGATCTTTACCGACTTTTCTCTCTTCTAATTCTGTGGCTGTTATGGACAAACTTTTTGATTTTATGACCAACAAAAGTACCGCCTTTAAAGGGTTTTTTTCCTATAATTTAAGATTATTTTTATTCAGTCTAAATTTAGAATTGATTAGACACTCTTTAACTGGCTGATTATTATTTGTATAGCTGTTTTATACTGAAGAAAATTATCATAGAAATATTTTGTTATAAAAAATTATAAGTGTCCATTTTTAGCCAAAAATGAGTTAAAAAACTATTTCTAATATTTTTATTAGAACTATACAGGAATTTGTTAGCTTAAAGAATGCAAAAGAAATTTTTTATAAAAAGACGTCATCAACAATCTTTAGTACATTGTTGAAATCACAATTTTTATTTTATTGAACGCAAATAAAGGTTTTCAACTTTATCCCTCGCCCATTGCGTTTTTCTCAAAAATTTTAAGCTCGAATTTATGGATGGATTGGATTTAAAGCAATTGATATTAATTCTTTTCCCCAATTCTTCCCAGCCATACATCGCCACCAAAAATTGGAGTATTTCTGCAAGTTTAACACCATGAAGCGGATTGTTTGGTTGTTCTTCCATCGTTTTTATATTTTACCAATCAATTGGTCGGAAATCTTTTAAAAACTTGCCGCTCCAATGTTTTCCAGTATTGATGCCGTCAAATAAGGGATCCATTACCCGTGCCGCGCCATCAACAATATCTAAAGGCGGTTGAAAATCGTGCACTTCTATTTTATGTTTGGATAAATCTACGGGATCTTCATCGGTAACCCAACCCGTATCCACGGCGTTGATATAAATTCCGTTTTTGGCAAAATCTGAGGCGGCAGTATGCGTCATCATATTCAACGCCGCCTTGGCCATATTGGTATGCGGATGGCGATCTTGTTTTTTAAAGCGATGAAACTTGCCTTCCATTGCCGACACATTAATAATGTGTTTTTGTCCGGTATTTTCTTTTTTCATTAAATTGGACAAACGGTTACAGAGCACAAACGGCGCAACAGCATTTACCAATTGGACCTCAATCATTTCCGTGGTTTCAATTTCTCCCAATTTTAAGCGCCAACTGTTTGTTTTTCTTAAATCCACTTGCTGTAAATCGGCATCCAGTTTTCCTTCAGGAAAAACTTCACTGGCTGCCAAAGAATTGTCGAAACTATAAGGAATTTGGGACAATTTTGCTGAAGAACTGAGACCGATTCCAGGTTCAGATCCGTGCCAAGTCACCGGAATATTGGTTTGGTTGCTGGCGATTTCTGAAGATAAACTCCTTAATTCCTGCAAACAATTGTGGTGGTTGCTGAGCAAATTTTTGGCAAATTGCGGCAAATCCTCAAAATTCATTTCTTCTTTTGCCATCAAATGACGGTAAAATCCGGCTGGTCTTCTCACTGTTTGCGCAGCATTGTTGATAAGAATATCCAATCGGTCATATTGCTGTTCAATATAATTGCAAAAAATCTCCACGCTTGGAATATGCCTTAAATCAAGTCCGTGTATTTTTAAACGATCTGCCCAATCGAAATAATCTTTTTCTTGGGAAAAACGCAAAGCCGAATCGACCGGAAACCTTGTGGTGGCAACCACTGTGGCTCCTGCACGCAATAACATTAAGGTAATGTGATAGCCTATTTTTAATCGAGAGCCAGTGACTACGGCAACCTGATTGGTAAGATCGGCAGTTTGAAAACGTTTGGCATAATTAAAGTCACCGCATTCTTGGCACATCGTATCATAAAAATGATGCAATTTTGTATAAACTGCTTTACAAACGTAGCAATTTCTTGGAGATTCCAATTCGAGTTCTTTATTTTTTGAGGCATCAATATGCGCCACTAATTTTGGTGCTTCAAAAATGATGGCTTCACGCGCACTTCTAATTCCAGTTTCTTTACGTGTATGCCTGTCGCGCGCAATCATTTTACGTTTGATGGATTTTTTAGCGTCTTTTTTTCCCTGGGAAAAATCTTCACGGCTTGGCCGCGTTAACATTCCTGCAGCTTTAAATAAAGCGATTCTTTTTTCTTCTGAGAGCTCAAAAACCTGATTGGTGTTGCCAACCAATTTTTCCAATATGGCAATACAGGAATCAATTTGTTCCTGACTTACTTTATTGGTTAATTGCTCATTTATAGGTTTCATAAAACGCTGTTTCAAGCGGCAAATATAACCATAAAAGACCAATACCACTTAAACATTCAAATGCCGCATAAAATTTGTTTCTTTTTAACTCATTTGTCGTCATAAAAAATAACCGCAGCAAAGGTTATGCTTAATTTTTCTTCCTAATCTGATCTAAAAATAATTCAAATTTTTAATACAACATTTAAACATTTAATTGGTATAATATCTAAAAATCACTGCATTTATTAATTTATATTGAATTTGATTTTTGTTTTGAGCACAAACTGCGTATTCTATGATAAAAAGCAAGAAAAATATTAAAAACCAAATTTAGAATCTAAAGATTTCTTCGTCTAAAATCGTAAATCAGCTATCGTAATTCCATTTGCGTAAGGGATTGAAGTGAAAATCCTTTTTTGATTCGCCGATAGGCGAAGAAAAAAAGATTGTAGCGAAAAGCCTGACCCTCCCCGCCGAAAAGGCGTGGGGGGGGAACGCCCTCCAAAAAGGCGAGCAGGCCCAAAAAATTATTTAAAATGTTGTGTAATTTTTATTTTTTACCTTTTTTATTGGCGCTTAATTGTTTCATAATATCTTCCATCATTTCAACTTGTACTTGCTGTATGTTCAACAATTCTTGTTGTTGGTGAATGATTAAATGGTCCATTTTTTCATGAAGCATTCTAATTTCCAATTCACTCTTTAAATTGACCATATAATCCTGTTTGGACCGTTCTCTGTCCTTTTCTTCCTGCCTGTTTTGGCTCATCATAATTACGGGCGCTTGCAATGCAGCCAAACAGGACAGGATTAAATTGAGTAAAATAAACGGATACGGATCAAAACCTTTGTTCAGCAAAAAATAGATGTTGCCAGAAATCCATATCAAAATAAATATGCCAAATAGTATTATGAATTTCCAACTGCCGCCGAATGAAGCAATTTTATCTGCCAATCGCTGGCCAAAAGTGAAATTGGACATATCGGAGTCTAAACCCAATTTTGAAGAAATAATTTCGTGATTCTGCAATGTTTTTAAGACGTCATCTTCCATGGCAGTCAATTCACCTACTTCACTCATTAAATATTCAGCGATGTATTTTTGCCTGTACACATTTAATTCAGAAACTGACATTAAACTGTTGCGGGTAATTTGTTTATGATCCTTTTGAATGAGATCGAAAATGGATTTTCTGATAATTTTGGCATGAACTTTTTCGCTTTCAGGAAATTCATTTTGTGAAATACTGCTGATAAATGTTTTCATATGTGAATATTTATTGTTTTTTAATGGTCATACCTGACTGCCGACAGGCAGGTGTAATGCGCATATTTTCATAGGTGATTGTATCGTGTTTGCATTATGCGCATTTCATATTTAAAAAGGTGAATTAAACTTCCATAATTTTTTTTAATGCAGAAGGCATAAAGGTCAAATCAAAAGATTCATTAAATACCAAGTATGTTTCGGTCCAAGTTGGATCATATTTTTCTTTAAAATTATACAAATTTTTATACTTAGAGAATATTTTCATTTTTTCATAGGCAGTTTTCATCGCTTGCTCTAAAATATTTTTGGGATTGTCAATTCCACTCAGTGGCACCATCCCCAAATTACAACTCAAATATCCTTTTAATTTTAATTGTTCAAACATATTTACAAACAGAAAATCCATCGTGCCATTAGGCGCATCAGTAATTTTACGCATAAGGTCAAAATTGGCTTCGCCAGCAATAAAATTAGGAATCATATTTACAAAGCCAACTATTTTCCCTTCATTGGATTCAATTGTATAAATAGTTTGGTCTTTTAATTCATTTGCAGAAAATACTCCTTGTGAAAACACCATTTCTTCCCGTTCCATATCTTGCAACCATTCACTGCTGACGGACTTTAATTGTTGCAGGAAATTTTCCTTTTGCGGCGGTTCATTTACCTTAAATAAAAAACCGGATTTTGAGAGTTTATTTACGGCGTTGCGTATCGCTTTTTTCTCGCTGCCTTCTATGGTAAAAGTTGCTAAGTTTACAACTGCTTCCCTTCCTATAAGCACAGATTTTTTTTGAAGTTTCGTGTACATTTCCAAACTCGATTTCGGAATTCGATAATAAGCTGTTCTCAATCCGTTTGTTTTGCAATAGTCATCAAAATCTATAATTATTTTTTCAAGAGTTTCATTGTCCTTCGCAATCGGATTTTCCAATACTATCACATAATTTCCTGTAATTTTATAAGAAACAAATCCCGTTTTTTCTGCATTAAACCAAAATAATTTATCATCATAGGTTTTAAAATAATCTAAACTTCCTTTGCCGTAATTTGATACCAATTGCTTTGCGAGCATCTTACTTTCTTCTATTGGAACCATTTTTTTGCGGATTAAAGGTTTTAAAAAAAGAGTTGCCCAAAAAGCAATAGTGAATGCGCCTAAAATATGTACAGAAAACAAGAAAATTTTTGAAAAAGCAGTCCGCGGATTTAAATCTATATTTTGCAGAAAAAAAGCGGTTATTGTTTCCTGCAACGATTCCCAAAGCGAAAAATCTGATCCAAAATGGTTTTTATCGATGAAATAAAATCCGACCGTTCCAAAAATTAGCACCGTTACAAATGAAACAATTGCCGGAAACCATTGTTGTTTATCAAAAGAAGCATCACGCTTTATAAAATATTGATTATGTGTAAATAATAAAGTACACAATGTTATGAAAGCTATAATTGCCTCTTCCCAATCAATTCCTTTAATAAGATGTCCAAACAGGGAAATAGCCGTTAATACAACCGCAATAATCCAGGCATTTTTTAACCCTTTGATTAAATAAACTGCTACGGCTAACATAAATGCCCCCGAAAATAGCACCAACCAAATTGAAGTATGAATGGCTGATAGTGGAATTATTTTACTCAAGATCTTCAATCTTTCCGGCAATGCAGGTGTAATTGCCGATATAATGTTTACGATCCCTAAAATAAATAAAAGCAAGGCAGGGAATATTCTCAAAAACAGGTTGTCTTTTTTCAAGATCAAAGCGGCCAATCCCAGCAAAAGAACCGCCCAAAAATCAAAAAAGCGAAACAAAAAAACAACTGATAAAGCTGCAACGGCACCATATCCAAATAAAGTAAGGGCATAGGTTAATGCCAACTCAATTGCACCTATTCCTCTTAAAAACGGGGAACTTAACAATATAATTAAAACCAAGGCATATCCTATTATTGCAACCATAAGCGATGCTTCAATATTTAATGCAACCATCGCAATATAAAGGTGTGCGACGCCTATAATTTCAATAAAACAAGAAAAAATCAATACAAATAAAAGTTGAATTTTATTGATTGGATATTCACGTAAATTGTTAAGGATTGTTGACAATGAGGGGGCCTTTTTTTCTAAAATTTGAAAAACGGTTCCTTTGTGGATAAAACTTATGATTGTGCTCATTAGCAGGATTATTAATACCAAAGCTAAGCCAACGCCAATCATCATATTTTCTTTTAATCCTCCTTTGATAAAAAGCAATATAACCGCCGGTATCGCTATTAAAATACTTGAAGCAACAGAGCTTATGGAAAAAATGGTTGACGCATAGAGAATAACTGTTTTTTCTATTCCTTCTTTTTCTTCAATTTCTTTATTAAAGAAAAACATATTGGTCACCGTTCCTGCAGGGATAAAAACACTGATAAAATTTCTTTTTAAATACAGGAGGATTCCCATTTTTAGTGAAATAAATTTATTCACTGCTTTAAAGCTAAACTGATACATAAACCCCTGAATCACAACAAACAAAAACACTAAAATTATTCCGATAAGCAATAACCATTTATTTGCCTGAATCAATACCGTTTTTACCTCACCCAGCTCTGCCCTTTGATGTTTGATAAAATAAATTCCTAAAAAAACAGACAATAATCCTACCGCAATTTGAAATATAAGTTTTTGATTTGTTTTATTTATAGAAAATAATTTTCTCATTAAATAGGCTTTATTTTCTTTTATAAGGTCTAATAATTAATCCCAGAGGTTTGTCATAGGTAAAATAATTAGACATCCAGTCCACAAAAGCCATCAATTTATTTCTGAAGCCCATTCTATGAGCAATTGGCGTAAAAATTACAGCAACAGTACTCAAAAATGCAATCCCGATAAAGAGTGCATAAAAAGAAGAAAATAATTTTGCAGCTGTGGTTATCATTTCATTTACGGATCCCATTCCTGTTAGAATCATAGAGGCATTATAAAAAGCATCTATCCAAGAAATCTCAGCGAAATAATAATAACCAAAAGTTCCTATTCCCAATGAAAATATTATTAAAAGCAAAGACGTTCCTGCTTTTCCGTTTGCTGCTGTAAA
>DAIQBF010000075.1:0-12292 GCA_036781305.1 Lutibacter sp. | reverse complement strand
ATTTAAAAATCCGCATTCCTATAACGGTGAAAATGTGGTTGAAATAAGTTGCCACGGCTCCGTTTACATTCAGCAGGAAATCATACAGTTGTTTATTAAAAATGGCGTCAGAAATGCCAATGCAGGCGAATTTACGCTGCGTGCTTTTTTAAACGGAAAAATGGATTTGACCCAAGCCGAAGCGGTTGCCGATTTAATTTCTTCCAATTCCGCAGCCTCACACCAAGTGGCTCTGCAACAAATGCGCGGCGGATTTAGCAATGAAATTAAAAACCTGCGCCAACAATTGCTGAATTTTGCCAGCTTGATAGAATTGGAACTCGATTTTTCTGAAGAAGATGTGGAGTTTGCAGACAGAGCCGAATTTAACCGACTGGTTGACAAAATAAGTGCGGTTTTAAAACGGCTGATTGATTCTTTTGCTTTGGGAAATGTGTTGAAAAACGGCATTCCGGTGGCGATTGTGGGTGAACCAAACGTAGGAAAATCGACTTTGTTAAATGCTTTGTTGAATGAAGAAAAAGCCATCGTCAGCCATATTGCAGGAACCACAAGAGATGCCATAGAAGATGAAATTATTATTGACGGCGTTGCTTATCGTTTTGTGGATACCGCTGGAATAAGAACCACAGAAGATATTGTGGAAAGTTTGGGCATTCAAAAAACTTTTGAAAAAATTGAACAGGCGCAACTGGTTATTTACGTTTTCGATTTGGAAAAAATTAAAAACGGCCAATTATCCCTTTCGGGAATTTTGGAAGAAATTAAAAAGATAAAGGACAACTATCCAAACAAGCAATTGTTGATTATTGCGAATAAAGTGGATGTTGCCGATGCAAAATTGATCGATAAAACAACCGAAGCTTTTCAAAACACTCCGCTCCTGTTTTTATCGGCAAAAGAAAAAACAGGAATTCACGAGCTCACCTCAACCCTAACCCATTTGGCGAACAAAGGCGCTTTAAGCAATAACGAAACCATTGTGAGCAATTCTCGCCATTTTGAAGCTTTAAATAACGCTTTAAAAGCCATTAAGGAAGTGCAAAAAGGTATCGACAACCATATCAGCTCCGATTTATTTGCCATCGACATTCGGCAAGCCTTATTTCATTTAGGGGAAATCACAGGGCAAGTAACTACCGAAGACTTGTTGGGTAATATTTTTGCTAATTTTTGCATCGGAAAGTAAACTACATATCCGCCACCTCTAATTATCTGTCATTCACATATTTATATACTCTTATTTAGCCATTCTATACTTATTTTGTTGTATATTTGTTGTCTATACGTTGCCAAATGGTCAAATTTGTTGCCTAATTTTAATTAAAAATATATTGGCGAAATGATGCAGCATAGCGACCCATAGCGCGCCATACTTAAATAAATAGCACCATTATGAGTAGCAATATGCAAATTCCTAAAACCTGCCAATACTGCGGAAAAGCTTTTATTGCAAAAACAACAGTAACAAAATGTTGTTCTAGCGTCTGCGCTGGAAAAGCCTACAAAGCCAATAAACGAAGGGAGAAAGTTCAATCAACAATTGAACAAGATCTTAAAAGCGACAAAGTCCAGCAGCCTACTTATTCAATTAATCCAAATTCCTTGGCACTTAAAGACTATTTAAGCGTAAATGAAGCCTCTAAATTAATTGGAGTTAGCAGATGGACCATTCAACGAATGATTAAAAAAGGTCAATTAAATGCTGTGCAATTTGGCAACAAGCATATAGTTAAACGCTCACAAATTGAAAGCCTATTTATTTAAAAATATTATCGAATAAAATACTATAAATTGCTAATCATTAAAAATTGCTAAAAATGAAAGTAACACTTAGACAAAGATTAAAAAATAATAAAATTAATCTGTACCTCGACTATTACAACAATGGGAACCGTAAAATTGAATATTTAAAATTATCGATGCATCCCGACCCTAAAACGAAAGAAGAAAGAGATTTCAATAAAAAAACAAAGACCCTTGCGGAAACCATTTGCTCTCAACGACAAATAGAAATTCAAAACGGAAACTTTGGTTTTCCTGATTTAGAAAAATTAAAAGGAAATTTTCTAGCCTACATTACAGCCTTAGCCGAAAAGAAAAACTCAAGTATGGGTAACTATGGCAACTGGAGTAGTATGCTTAAACATCTAAAAATATTTTGTCCTAAGGATACGAATTTTCAGGATATAGACAGACAATTTGTTGAAAATTTCAAAAACTATCTTGACAAAGAAGCAAAAACTAAGGGTGAAAGTACATTATCTCAAAATTCCAAATATTCCTATTTTGGTAAATTTAAAGCTACTCTTAAACAAGCGGTAAAAGATGGTATTTTAAAAGTGAACCCTTCTGAAGCTATCTCACATTTTAAACAGGGTGAACCTCAACGAGAATTTTTAACATTAGACGAATTACAATCAGTGGTTAATGTTGATTGTGAAATCCCTTTATTAAAAAAAGCATTTATCTTTTCTGCGCTTACTGGATTACGCTGGTCTGACATAGAAAAATTAGTCTGGTCAGAAGTACAGCATTCCAAAGAAATGGGTTACTACATTCGTTTCCGACAAAAGAAAACAAAAGGTGTAGAAACCTTGCCTATTTCCGAGCAAGCTTTCAAACTGTTGGGAGAACAAGGAGAACAAGCAAATAAAATATTCAAAGGGTTACATTACAGTGCCTGGTCTAATTTAAAATTGCAGCAATGGATTATGAGAGCAGGTATTTCAAAATCAATTTCTTTTCATTGTGCCCGCCACACCTACGCGACATTACAACTTACATTAGGTACAGATATTTACACAGTATCAAAATTGTTGGGACATAAAGAATTAAAAACAACTCAAATTTATGCCAAAGTAATTGACGACAAAAAAAGAGTTGCTGCAAACCGTATTAAATTAGATTTCTGATGGCTACAGATATATTTACAAAATTAGTTTCCATTGGATATGGATTACATAAAGACAATAAAAGCGACAACCAATACCAAAAAGATTTTCAACACTTAAACTACGAAATTAAATATGAGAGAAATCCTATTTATAAAGTTGACATAAAAAATCCGCTTGCAATTAAAGAAAAGTATTACTTCAAGTTAATTGCTAAAGAGAGTCTAGTAATTTACAATGAAATGATGGCTGATTTTCACCCACAAGCAACACACCCAGAATTACAATTTAGTTATACTGTTTTCTATAATCGAATTGAGCAATACCTCTTTGAAATCAACAATTATCTATCAAATAGAACACTAAACAATGATGATTTCAAAATAATAAATTTCCTTAGAGTCAATGTGATTCATTTATTTATGGAACTTCAAGAACAATTCACAAAATTTGCTTCTAAAGATTATATCTCATTGGAAGAAGTCTATGATCACTATTTTAAAATGATTCCTCCTGAAACTTCAGAATTAATTATATCTAATTTAGCCCCAGTTAATATACCAA
The DNA here is from genome assembly GCA_036781305.1 of Lutibacter sp. GTDB lineage: Bacteria > Bacteroidota > Bacteroidia > Flavobacteriales > Flavobacteriaceae > Lutibacter. The sequence continues at coordinate 8,834 of DAIQBF010000075.1, read as the reverse complement.
TCAACAAAAAAAAGGTTATCAAATCAAATTCAGCCTTTAAATATAAAAGTTCTAACACAGCTATTCTTTTAACTGTGTTGAAAAATCTGCAACTTAATTTGGATTTACTTAATGAAAATAGGGGCAATATAAATCAATTACACGAATTGTTAATCTCTCCTGACTTCTCAACAATTGATAACGTATTTCATATATCTTGTGAAACTACCCAGTTTAGCTATATTGTTTCGATGCTCAAGCCTTTCTTTATTAATTTCAATCCAACGTCAATTGAGCATTCAAAAAAGTTCATTACTAAAACTGGTGTGCTTTTAAAGGCTTCAAATCTTCATAAAAACAAAGTTCATAATACGAAAGAAAAGGAAGAAATAGACAGAATTATTAAGCAACTGCAATAAAAAACAGTAAGATTAGTAATAAATCTTACTGTCACCTTACCCTCACAATACACTCTTACTCTTTAAGATTAATAAATTCCAAACCTTTGCTTCGTCTTTGATCATCAAGGATAGCGTTTGGCCAAACGTTCATTTTTCACTTAATAAGAAAAAAGATGGACGTAAACATCATCGAAAGATTAGACCGTATCGAAAAAATGCTGAAAACACAGCAAACGATACAAAAGCAAGTATTGAATTTCAATGAAACTTGCACGTATTTAGAATTATCACATTCTCACTTGTACAAATTAACAAGTACAAGCGCCATTCCGTATTACAAACCGAACGGCAAAAAACTCTATTTCCAACGTGAAGAATTGGACCAATGGCTGCTTCGCAACCGTCACAACTCTCAGTATGAAGTAGAACAACAGGCAGCAAATTATTTAATCTCTAAAGGAAGGATAAAGTTATGATAGAACTAGCAGACTTAATCCTGGCACTCTCTCTTGAAATTAAAGAATTAAAAGTACGCCTGGAAATATTCAGACAATCAAGAGCTGAAAAATTGAAAGATACTTGGTTAGACAATCAAGACGTAATGCAAACATTGCACATCAGTAAAAGAACATTACAAACCTTTCGTGACAACGGAACACTGCCTTTCAGCAAGGTTGGTGGTACATTTTATTACAAAGTTTCTGACATAGAAGAAATATTGCACAACAATTATTACAACCATAATTTCAAGTGCAATGCTACTAAGTAAAGAAGCAATTCTTGATAAAACACATAGCGGAATTAAAATTTACGCCTACGTGTTACGTCAGCATTATCCTAATGAAACAGTCCTTACCCTTTCGGGTAGGGATTGTGGGATAACGAAAAATCCTTTTAACAAGGATAAGGAAACCTTATCAGTTCGTATTGTTGATAAAATAGCCATACATACCGATACTCAAATTGAAAGCTTTAAAGGTGATGTATTTGATTTTGCGCAACTTTATTTCAATGCTGAAAACAATGCGGATTTATTACAGCAAATAAACAATGCGTTAAATCTTAGTTTAGAATCCATCAACAAAAATGATTTAAACTGGCCAGAAGAAACCGATAATACTTGGTATGCGGTATGCAGCTTTTACAAAGCGCCAATTCGCAATGTGCATCCTTGTAAAACACTCAAATTAAGCGAAATACATTCATTAATTAAAAGTGATGCTTATTTAGGCATTACCAACAAATTGCGATCCATTAATGACCCTAAAGAAAAACGCATTTACAAAGCCAACAAATTTGACTATGTGACTTTTTCGGGTGAATTTGAACGAAGAAATGAGGACAATTTAATCCGGCACTCTTCCTTGATTACCATTGATTTTGACCATTTAGAAAATTTAAATAAAGTTAAAAAGCAATTATTGGAGGATGAATATTTTGAAACAGAAATGCTATTTACCTCACCTTCTGGTGATGGATTAAAATGGGTAATCAAAATCGACCTTTCACAAGCCACGCATCAAGTATTTTTTAAAGCAGTGGCTAATTATTTAAAAGAAACGTACAACCTTGAAGCGGACCAATCCGGAAAAGATATATCAAGAGCTTGCTTTTTGGCTTATGATCCTTTGGCATTTCTTAACAAAAAACATAGCATCCAATGAAAAAGAAAATATTTAACCCAGGGGAATGGTTGGAAGAACCTAAAATAGAAGTTCCTAAAAAATCCGTTCAAAAAACAGAAACTACCGTAAATACGGTAGTTTCCAATGACATTGAATCCTACATTGCTGTTATTGAACTAAACGGTGTTGACATAACCTGCGGTTATGCAAATTGGCGCGATCTTGGCTTCGCCTTTGCCGATGAATACGGAGAAACAGGTCGAAATTATTTTCACAGTGTCAGCAAATACAATAGCAATTATGATGCAAAAGAATGTGATGATCAATATGACAAATGTTTAAAAGCAACCGGCTCGGGAATTACAATGGCAACTTTCTACTATTTGGCAAAACAGGCAGGCATCACAATTGCCAAAGAAGCGTACCAACAACAAGGGCTGCAAAGTGATCCGGAAACCAAAGAGCTAAAAAAACTCCCAACATTTCCAAAATCAATCATATCGCAATTACCGCAATTTCTACAACAAGTTGTAGCACCTACCACAAGTGCAGAAGAAAGTGACATTATGTTATTAGGCGCATTAACTACGTTAAGCGCCTGCTTTCCTAAAATATACGGAATATACGATGGCAAAAAAGTATTTGCCAATTTGTATTTATTTGTGACTGCCCCTGCTTCCGCAGGTAAAGGACGATTAACGCAATGCAAAAATTTGGTGACGCCTATTCATAAGGCTATGAGAGAACAAGCATCTGTATTAAAAAAACAATTCGATGCGGAAAATGCAGTCTACAATATGAATAAAGGTAAAAATGAAAATTTAGAAAAACCGAGCAAACCGCCCGAAAGAATGCTTTTCATACCTGCCAACAACAGCACAACTGGAGTTTTTCAATTGCTTGCTGACAATGAGGGAAAAGGATTAATTTTTGAAACCGAAGGCGATACATTGTCACAGGCATTTAAAAGCGATTACGGCAATTATAGTGATGGTTTCAGAAAAGCATTTCACAACGAAACAATAAGCTATTACCGAAGAACAGACAGAGAATATGTAGATATTGAAAACCCTTGTTTGTCAACAGTGCTTTCCGGAACGCCAAAACAAGTTTCTTCCTTAATACCCAATGCTGAAAACGGCTTGTTTAGCCGCTTTATATTTTATTATATGAATATTACCCCTGTCTGGAAAAATGTGTTTGAAATTCAAACGGAAAACGGATTGGATGAATATTACAATGCCTTAGGCCAAGTGTTTTTAGGTTTCTACAAAACCTTAAAAAACAACCCTCCTATCCAGGTGACATTTTCTGAAGGACAGCAAATCCAGTTCAACGACTATTTTTCTAAAATTCAAACAAAATACCTCAACATCCAATCGGAAGATTATATTGCCACTGTGAGAAGAATGGGATTAATCGCCTATCGCATCGCAATGTTATTTACAGCCTTACGCATAATGGAAGATGGTGATGTGAACAAAATTAGACAATGTGAAGATGTAGATTTTAACAATGCAATAGCAATGGTTTCTGTATTAATTCAACACAGCAGTCAAGTTTTTAACGCATTGCCTGCCGACACCAAACTACCACAACGCAGCAATAGAAAAGAACGCTTTTTAGATAGTTTGCCAAGTCAATTTTCAAATCAGGATTATTTAGACAGTGCAACAAAACTTAATATTCCTCATAAAACTGCCGAAGGTTACATCACAAAATTTGTTAAAGCAGGGCTAATTCATAGAGACACAAAAGGCAAATACATAAACAATGCCATTGAGGAAATTAAGGGAACTGAGGAAACTAAGGATTAAAAATTCCTTTAAAATAAAACCCACCACAGATAGACTATGGTGGGTTAAAAAAAATTGCTATGAAAAAGAAGGCCCTATGAAAGACCTAAGTATCAAATATAGCATAATTAATTTAATAAAAGCATTTTAACATTAATAAAATCCTCATTTCCTTAAATCCCTCAATGTTCTTAACTTGTTAATAACGCATTCCTATCTTTACTTTAGTTCTTCCATTCTTTTTACTACTTTAGTAAAAAATTGTTAATACCCTATGAAACCACAATTCTATATAAAATTTAAAATATTGCACATTTAATAATTAATAAAAAAATCTATCAATAAATATTGGATAGACTTGATTTTAATACCATTAACGAATATAATTTATGAGTCAAAATATATTACAATACGAATCAAAAGTATGGTCTACTGCCGACCTTTTAATTGGCGCAGGAATAAAGCAATCTGATTTTCCCAAATATATGATGCCATATTTTGCAATGATGATGTTGGAAAGTAGATTATTAAGAAGATGTGATGAATTGTTAAATGACTTTGGTGTTGCTAATTTAAAAGAAATTGAAAATACAGAATTAGAAGACTTTATTGCAGAATTTAAAGAAGATAATATTGGTTATAATGATTTGGTAGTTAGAAAGCATAAAACATTAGCCGAAATCTGTAAAAACGACAAAACTTTTGACAATGATTTTGATGCTTATTTAAAAGCCTTTGATACTGAAACAAAAGAACTATTAGGTGTTGATAGAGGAAATACAGAAGAAAAATACCTTGATATTTCAGGGGTAAGCGGGCAATTAAGAAAAAAAGACATCCTTTTTGATACCGTTAAAAAATGGAGTGAAATAGATTTATCGCCTTTTAATAACTCCGAAATAACAACTTTAGAAGAACACATAAAACGTAAATGGGCTGATATTTCTGCTGAAACAGCCGGAGAGCAATACACACCTGATGATATTATTGCCTTAATTTCTGAAATCATTTTATCTAAAATTGAAGATAACGGAGAGTTCTTAACGATATACGACCCAACCTGTGGTGGTGGTAACTTGTTGTTTGGTGTTGAAGATAAAATACAAGAAAAATACAACAGACCTACTAAAACATACGGTGAAGATTGGAGTGATAGTTTATATGCATTGGCTAAAATAGAAAGTCGTTTCCGAACAGATTCGGATATTCGTTACGGTAATACATTAACCAATATTTCTTTTATCGAAAAGAAATTTGATATAGTTGTAGCAAATCCACCATATGGAGTAGATTGGAAAGGTTATAAAAAAGATATTGAAAATGATACTACAGAACGTTTTCACGCTTTACCTTCTATTTCAGATGGGCAATTTTTGTTTACACAACACATTTTATCACAGTTAGATGATGATAAAGGTTTATCTGTTGTGGTACATAACGGTTCAACTTTATTTAGTGGTGATGCAGGTAGTGGAGAAAGTAACATTCGTAAATATTTCTTTGATAACGATTGGGTTGAAGCTATTATACAGATGCCCACCGATGAATTTTTTAATACAGGTATTTACACCTATTTATGGGTTTTCAATAAAAATAAAGCTGCGAAACGTAAAGACAAAGTAATCTTAATTAATGGTAGTGATTTCTTTGAACCTTTAAAAAAGAGTAAAGGTAAAAAACGTAAAGAAATGGCATTACATAACCGTAAAACCATTATTGATGCTTTAACCAATTTTGAAGATACCGAATACTCAAAAGTATTTGATAAATGGCATTTCTATTTTAACAAACAAGCCATAATGTTAACCAATGTTGATGAAAATGGATTAACATTAGAAGATAGGTTGCCTGTTAAAAAAGGTGCTGATGGAGAAGAAATTAGAGCGAAATCTATAAAACTAACACCTACTAAAATCACACAAGTTACTGAAGAGAAAACCATTGAATTAACAGATTTTGAAATCTCAACTTTTGATGCTACTAAATATAATTCTTTATTTGAATATTATGCAGAACATATAAGTCCATTAGTGAGTAGTTTAGATTATAAAGAACCTGATTTAAAAATAAACACGGATAAGGCAACGTATTATTTTGATACAGATAAAGAAACCATTATTGAAGTAGCTAAAAAAGGAAAAACTGAGTTAGGCTGTGGTAAAATAGTAATCAAATCAGCATTCAAAAAACCTACAAAAACAAAAGTGGCATTTATTAATATTACAGTTGAGTTAACTCCTGATTATGAAAAGGATTACGAGATAATTCCTAATTCACACATAGAAGAAGAAAACTCACAAAACATTGCCAATTTTATGGCAAAATACGTTACAAAGCCTTTTAGCTATATAGACAATACCATTGGTGTAGAAATTAACTTTAATAAGGTGTTCTATAAACCTGAACAATTACGCTCTTTAGTTGAGATTACTACCGATTTAAAGGAGTTGGAAAATGAACTCTCTAACATTGAAAAAAAATTAGCCATTTAATGAAAAGATATAATGAGTACAAATATTCTGGTATTGAATGGTTAGGTGAAATTCCTGAACATTGGGAAGTAAAACGAATAAAGGATATTTTTAAAGAACTTGGAAGTGGTACAACTCCTAAATCTTCAAATTTAGCGTATTATGATAATGGTAATATAAATTGGCTTAATACAACAGATTTGAAAAATAATATTATCTATGATACCAAAATTAAAATAACACAAAAAGCATTAGATGAAGTCGGTTTGAAAATGTACCCTATAGACTCTCTCGCAATTGCAATGTATGGTCAGGGTAAAACAAGAGGTTCTGTAGGTTTGTTGAAAGTACCAACTACTACAAATCAAGCAGCTTGTATAATGTCAAAACCTAAAAATGTTGACACCAAATATATGTTATATTGGTTTATATCTAAATATGAAGATATAAGAAAAATAAATATTGGAGCAACACAACCTAATATGAATCAAGATTTTGTAAAATATTTATTCTTACAAAAACCAACTCTAAATGAACAAACTCAAATTGCCAATTATTTAGATGCTAAAACCACAGCAATAGACAAAAAAATAAATCTATTACAACAAAAAACAACACATTACAAAGCCTACCGTAAAACGCTTATTAATGAAGCTGTCACTAAAGGGTTAAATAAAAATGTAAAACTAAAAAATAGTGGAATCAGTTTGATAGGTCAAATTCCAGAGCTATGGGTAATTCAGAGAATTAAAGATGTTTTTATAATTAGCAGAGGAAGAGCAATTGCTAAAACCGAGTTAAAAACAAAAGGTAAATATCCTGTGTATTCTTCACAAACAAAGAATAATGGTGTATTAGGTTATATAAATACATTTGATTTTAATGCAAACCTATTAACCTGGACAACTGATGGTGTTAATGCTGGTACAGTTTTTATTAGAGAAGGCAAATTTAATTGCACAAATATCTGCGGAACGCTTATTCCTAAAAAAAATCCAAAATTATCACTTGAATATATGGCGTATGCTGTTCAAGAAAGTACGCAACATAATAAGCGTATTGACACAAACGGTGCAAAAATAATGAGTAATGAAATGGCAGTTATTAATATCGTTTTCCCTCCATTTGAAGAACAAGTTGAAATAGCAAACTATATCAATAAAAAAGCTATTTCAATAGACAAGATTGTTGAAAATATAAAAACTCAAATAACTACTTTAAAAGAGTTTCGTAAAACATTAATAAATGAGGTAGTAACAGGTAAAGTAAAAGTAAATAATGAATAACAAAACTTATATAAATAGAAACGCCTCACGAGTGAGGCGTCGGACTAAGGATACTATCCTTAGTGATGTTCTTGAATACAAATGTAGACTATTTTCGCTATAAAAAAAATAAAATGGTAAAAAAAGAAAGAGTAATAGCTTATATCGATGGTTTCAATCTCTATTTTGGAATGAGGGAAGCAGGTTTTGATAATTGTAGATGGTTAGATATCAAAAAATTAGTTGAAAATTTACTGCAACATAATCAAGAGTTAATTGCTGTAAAATATTATACCAGTAGGGTAAGTAACAGCCCCGATAAACAAAAAAGACAATCAACATATATTGATGCTTTAGAAAGTACAAATGTTAAGATATATTATGGAAACTATCAAAATGGTACTGTAGAATGTAAGAGATGTGGAAATGTTTGGTTTACTGCCAAAGAAAAAATGACCGATGTAAATATTGCAACAGCAATTATTGTAGACGCTTTTAAAAATGAATATGATATGGCTATGTTAATTTCTGGTGATAGTGATTTAAACCCTCCTATTCGTGAAGTTCATAGCTTGTTTAATAATAAAAGGGTATTTGTTGCTTTTCCTCCAAAAAGGCATAATCAATCATTAGCAATTAGGGCTAAAGGTTCATTAACAATTGGTCGTAAAAAATTAGTCGATTCTCAGTTTAATGATGAGGTAAAAAGTAAAACAGGCTATACGCTTAAAAAGCCTTTAAATTGGTTTTAAATTAGTACTTATGGACGAATTATCACTACAAGATAAATATTTAATGAACTTTTTTACCCAACGTACAGATGGGTTGCAATACAAAGAAGTAAAAGCAAATACAGTTTCTAAGTTGCATTTTATAGTTGAAGATTTAAAATATTTTATTAGTGAAACTTCATTAAATAAAGTGAGTTACAGGAATTTATTAAAGAAGTTTGATAATAATGAAAAAGAGTTGCTAAAACAATTTATGGAGTTTCTAAATAAGCGTATTGGTGAATCTGCTAATATGGCATTGTTTATTAATAGCAACAAATCTGTAACATTTAAAGGAGCTAAAATTAATCTGTTTTATCCAAGTGGTAGCATAACACACGGTGATAAACTATTTAACGAAAATCAATTTTCAGTAGTTCAAGAACTACCCTATATATATGATTATGATGGCAAAAAACAGTTTAGTTTTCGTCCAGATATTACCTTTTTCTTAAACGGTATATTTTTAGGGTATTCTGAGTTAAAATCCAATTATAACAATCAAAGTGCTCATAAAAATGGCAAAA
>DAIQBF010000074.1:0-12317 GCA_036781305.1 Lutibacter sp. | reverse complement strand
GCAGGGAATTTTGGCAAAGAGCTGAAGACAGAAATAAAGAAACTTCCGTTTTATATGACCAGTTGGGATTGGCAAGTTACGCTGCAATGGAAGCTTTCGTGAGGTGGAAATTTTAATTTAGGGAATCAATAAAATTAAGCGCATATTATTAATAACAGATAGTGGTTCAAAAAAAAGTGATCGGGGGTTGTTTGACAGTAAAGAAAAGGAGCCAATCAGCTTTAAAACAAAAGGTTAAATCCATTAATTTTAGAAAAAATCCTCTTCAAAAAGAGTTTTTGTTGAATAAAAATGAAGTCATTAATAATCTATGTCAATCTGAAACACCTAATAAAGATCTGGCTGAATTTGCCATATTCTGCTTTAAATATAAAGATTACCATTTGATGGATCCGATTATTAAGAAAAGCATTTCTAAATTTACCACCGAAATATTTAATGAATTAAAAAAAGTGTTTAAAAAATGAATATTTCATTTGAAGCGCCTTATTATAATTTTAATAAGTCTGAAAGAGTCGAAACCATTGCTGTTTATAATCAATTTATTAATTGGGTTATAGGTGAGTTTGATTTATGCCAAATAGAGGAATGTGAAGGATTAAAGGTTTATTTTGCAAATGGATATTTTAGTGTTGATTTATTATATAAAAGTAAAAAATATCTTAATGTCATAATTAAAATAAAGAGTAAAACCTTGAATGACGGAAAGAAAATCGAAAATATACTAAATACAATATTTAGTAATTTAAAAAAATTAGAAAATTAATTTAAACATGAAATCATTTTATCTAATACCATATCTGCTATTAATTATAACCTTAATTAGTTGTGCGGCACTTAGTGAGGAGCCATCTGTTTCAAGCAACCAAATACAAATAGTGCCGAAACCAAATCAACTTGAAATAGAGGGAGGAAGTTTCAGCATAAGCAACGAAACCTCTTTAATTATTTCAAATGAAAACAGGGCTATTGGCAATCTCTTAGAAGAAAAGCTAGGTTTTAAATTGCAAACTTCAAATTCAAAAAAGAATTTTATTAAATTTGAAATAAATGAAAATATTGTAAAAAACAAAGAGGGCTATCAATTAGCTATTACGCAAGAGGGTGTAACAATTCTGGCATCAACTCCAAGAGGGTTATTTTATGGATTGCAAACCTTATTCCAAATTTTACCAAGTAAAATTGAAGACAATAAAATTAAAAATATTACCAAATGGACAATTCCAACACTTGAAATTAATGATGCGCCAAATTTTAAATGGAGAGGCATGCACTTGGATGTAGGAAGGCATTTCTTTACTGTAGATTTTATAAAAAAGCAATTGGATGTAATGGCTATGTACAAAATAAACACATTTCATTGGCATTTAACGGAAGATCAAGGGTGGAGAATTGAAATTAAAAAATACCCAAAACTAACATCAGTAGGTTCAAAAAGATTGGATGAAGGCAAAGAGTATGGAGGTTTTTATACCCAAGAACAAATTAAAGAAGTGGTTAATTACGCCGCCAAATTATATATCGACGTGGTTCCTGAAATTGAGTTGCCAGGGCATTCACTTGCGGCACTGGTTGCTTATCCAGAATTAGGTTGTACTGAAGGTCCTTATAAAGTTCGAAATATTTGGGGTGTTGAACCAGATATTTATTGTGCCGGCAAGGAGGAAGTTTTTATATTTATTGAAGATGTTTTAGAAGAAGTGATTTCATTATTTCCGTATGAATATTTTCATATTGGAGGTGATGAAGCTCCAAAAACAAGATGGGAAACTTGTCCGAATTGCCAAAAAAGGATCAAAGAAGAAGGTTTGCAAAACGAACATGAATTACAATCCTATTTTATAAAAAGAGTTGAAGAAATGTTGGAAAAGCATCACAAAAAAATGATTGGCTGGGATGAAATACTTGAGGGTGGCTTAGCGAAATCTGCCACTGTAATGTCTTGGCGTGGAGAAAATGGCGGTATTGAAGCTGCTAATATGGGACATGACGTGGTAATGACCCCGGGTGAATTTGTATATTTAGATCATTATCAAGGAAGTTCAAAAGTTGAACCAGTTGCAATTGGAGGTTTTACAACCTTGGAAAAAACATACAGTTATAACCCAATCCCAAAAGAAATTGAACCATCTAAAGCACCTCATGTATTAGGTACCCAAGGCAATGTTTGGACAGAATATATGTACAATGAAAATGAGGTGGAGTATAGCGTATGGCCAAGATTAATTGCCTTGGCTGAAGTGGGTTGGACTTCAACAGAGAAGAAAAATTATAATGATTTTTTAATAAGAATGGAAAATCAATTTCCGCGTTTAGATTATCACCAAATCAATTATCATATTCCGTTGCCGGAAGGTGTTCCCAACGCTGTGGCATTTATTGATAGCGCAAAACTGGCATTCTCAACAACAAGGCCATTGGCAATGTATTATACCACTGATGGAAGTGATCCAAATTTAAATTCTGAAAAATACACAGACACACTTTTATTTACAAGCACAACAATACTCAAAATACGCACAGCGTTAAAACATGGTAAAATGAGTGCTGTAAGAACCATAACTGTTGAAAAGCAACTGCCAATAAAATCTGTGGAGGCGACAACTTCTAAAATCATAAAATTTAAATTAAAAGAAGGGGAGTTTTATGATATAGATAAAATTGATGAAAGCGGTAAATGGATTGAAAAAGAAGCAAATTCATTAAAAGAGGCGATGAACCTTGGAAATATACAAGAGCCAAGCGCTAAAATTTTTGAAGGTTTTTTACAAGTGAACGAAACTGGCGTTTATCAATTTTCAACCAATTTGAATCAGTTTTATATTGCCAATAAATTGTTAATAGACAATTCAAAAGGGGTTAAAAAGCATTCAAGAAATGATGCGGAAATTGCTTTAGAGGCAGGTTTGCATCCAATTAAAATAATCCAATTAAATAATATTGAAGGAGGTTGGCCGCAACTTTGGAATGATGGAGAAATCCATTACAAAACACCTTCATCAAAAAAATTAACACCAATACCATCTGAACAATTTTTCAGCGCTAAATGATAAAAAAATGAATAAAATAAATAGTAAAATTAGTTTTTTATGGCTGTGTTGCATTCTCTCAACAAATGTAATACAATCTCAAACATTAGATCCAGTTATAGAAAATCCCAATGTGGTTGGCATTAATAAATTACCTGCAAGAGCCTCATTTTTTCCATACAACAGCAAACAATTAGCTTCAGAAAATGAAGTTTCCAAAGCATCCAATTACCTGCTTTTAAATGGAGTTTGGAAGTTTAATTGGGTTAGGGACTCGGAAGAAAGGCCAAGAGATTTCTATAAAAATGATTATGATATTTCTTCTTGGAATTCTATAAAAGTGCCTTCTAATTGGGAAGTTGAAGGGTATGGAATCCCAATTTACGTAAATGCAAGTTATCCTTTTCAAAAAGGGGAGTTGGCGCCGCCAGATATTCCAGATGGCTACAATCCGGTTGGGTCTTATAAACGCAGCTTTACCGTTCCGGCAGGTTGGAACGGAAAAGAAATTTTTATTCATTTAGGAGCCGTAAAGTCAGCATTTTATATATGGGTAAATGGCGAAAAAGTTGGTTACAGCCAAGGTTCAAAATTACCGGCCGAATTTGATTTGACAAACTTTGTAAAACCCGGGGAAAACAATATTGCTTTGGAAGTTTACAGATGGAGTGATGGCAGTTATCTGGAATGTCAAGATTTTTGGAGAATTTCAGGTATAGAAAGAGATGTGTATTTATATGCAAGGCCAAAAGTTTACATCAATGATTATTTTGCAAAGGCGGGACTTACAGATAACTATAAAACAGGAGATTTTAATTTAGATGTTGAAGTGTCTAACGTATTAAGCAAGCTTCAAAAAGGAAGTGTGTCTATCGAAATTGAAAGGGATAACAACATAATTTACACCGCAAGCAAACATTTTCAAAGTGCTGCAAATGAATCGACTACTTTAAATTTTTCAACAATTGTTCCAAATGTGGCAACTTGGTCGGCAGAAATTCCAAATTTATACCAGTTAACTATTCAATTAAAAGACAAAAAAGGAACTGTTAAGGAAGTAATTTCAAGAAAAATTGGTTTTAGGACTTCAGAAGTTAAAAACGGACGCTTTTTGTTGAACGGAGAGGCAATTCTGTTTAAAGGAGTGAACAGACACGAACATGATCCAATTACAGGCCATGTAATTTCAAAAGAAGACATGCTTAAAGATGTTCAAATTTTTAAACAAAACAATATCAATGCTGTTAGAACTAGCCATTATCCAAATGACCCTTATTGGTACGAATTATGTGACCAATATGGTATTTATGTTATAGATGAGGCAAATATTGAATCGCATGGAATGGGCTATGATTTAACAAGAACATTGGCCAATAATCCGGCTTGGCTAAAAGCGCATATGGAGCGTACAGAGCGTATGATTGAAAGAGATAAAAACCATCCTTCTATTGTAATTTGGTCTTTGGGAAATGAAGCAGGTAACGGATATAATTTTTACAATACTTATTTATTAGCCAAAAAAATGGATGAAACCAGGCCAACACAATACGAACGTGCTGGTTTAGAATGGAATTCAGATTTGTATGTTCCAATGTATGCAACTCCGGAAGATGTAGAAAAGTACGCAAATAATCCCCATTGGGAAAAATCGCTTATTCAATGTGAATATGCACATGCTATGGGAAATAGTATGGGAGGTTTTAAAGAATATTGGGATTTATATGAAAAATATGATAAGTTGCAAGGCGGTTTTATTTGGGATTTTGTGGATCAAGGCATTAAAATAACTAAAAATGGCAAGGAAATTTATGCTTATGGAGGTGATTTTGGTCCAGAAGGAACCCCAAGCGATAACAATTTCTTAAATAATGGACTGGTTCAGCCTGATAGAAAATTAAATCCACATATGTATGAAGTAAAACACATACAGCAAGACATTAAATTTTACGAAGCAAATTTATCAGAAAAGAAAATAGCGATTAAAAACTGGCATTTCTTTAAAGATTTATCAAATTATAATTTTGTATGGGAAATATTGGCAAATGGTGAAGTTGTGGAAAAAGGCACACTGAAAACTCTTAATGTTGCACCTCAGGAAACTAAAGTTGTTGAAATACCTTTTCAAACAAAATTAAGTTCAGGTGTTGAGTATTTTTTAAATGTAAAAGCCTTGGTGAAATTCGCAGAACCTTTAGTTAATGCCAATTATGAAATTGCTTATGAACAGTTTCCCCTTACCGATTTGGTTAGTTATGTTGCTCCAAAATCCACGGAAATGCTCAATGTAAAAGCTGCTGACTCTATAATTCAAGTAAAAGGTGAAAACTTTGTAATTGATTTCAATAAAAAAACAGGTTATTTAACGAGATATATTTTTAAAGGTGAAATACTAATTGAAAAAGGGCCACAAATTAATTTTTGGAGAGCCCCTGTTGATAATGATTATGGAGCCGGAACACAAAATAAATTTAAAGAGTGGAAATATATTGGTGAAAATGAAGCTGTAAACTTTAAAATTCAAAATATTTCTAAAAGTGAAGTTTTCATAAGTTTTTCAAGGGAAATTTTAAATGGAGATGCCACCTATACAGAAAGTTTTTTAATTAATGGAAATGGCTCAATTAAAGTAACTAACGATTTAAATGCAAAAAAGGGAACTCATAGTAATTTGTACAGATTTGGCAATAAAATGGAGTTGCCAAAAGATTATTATAATATGAGATGGTATGGAAAAGGACCTTTTGAAGCATATTCAGACAGGCAGCATGCAGCAAAAGTTGGAATGTATTCAAGTACAGTTTCTGAGCAATATTTCCCATACATTCGCCCCCAAGAAAATGGAAATAAGTTGGATGTTCGTTGGGTGGAATTAACAAAAAGCAATGGAACTGGATTAAAAATAATAGGGGAGAAACCGTTATTTGTGTCTGCTTTAAATTATAGTATAGAGGATTTGGATTCTGGTGATCAAAAAACACAACAACATGCAGGTGAATTAACGCCAAGGAAAGAAGTGTTTGTAAATATTGATGGTTTTCAACAAGGGTTGGGCGGTATTAATAGTTGGGGGAGATTGCCTTTGGAACAATATAGATTGCCTTATCAATCATATAAATTTTCGTATTGGATGGTGCCAATTAAAAAATAGAATATATCATTTGAAAACATTACAACATCAGCTTTTGGATGATGTATTAACCGTTGTTGGGATTAAAATATAAAGAAGGAAAACTTTATCATAGGCTAGCACTCGACTCCTGTTGGGTATTGCCAATAATTTTTTCTGTGAAATCAAATTTCCACTTTTTAGGAGTATTAAAGACATAAAAATAAATCTTATAAAAACCGACTTTTGTAACATCAAATAAGTCTTAAAAAAACTACTTTGGATGAAAATTAATTCTTACAATAATTTAAGCAACCTTTTAGGTGATTTGCATCTAATGGGTATAACCTTAAAAATATAAAGCTATGAAAATTTTTTCAATTTTATTTATAGGAATTTTAATGACAAGTTGCTCAGATAATAACAATAACGAAGAGGTAACAATAAAAAAATGTGAAAACAGCGAGTTCATTCATGATATAACAGAAAGTGTTCCTGTAACCGTAAAAATGGTTGAGAACATTGAAAACTCATACGAGAGAAGTAAGGTTTATTATGAGTTGGACGTTGAAACTTATATTCCCGAAATTCTTGAAAGCGTAAATAATCAGAAGACGATTAGACTCTTTCCTCTTAACAATGTAAACAATGAAGTTGGCACAATAATAATGATTAATGGAAAAATATCTTCTTGTCCAACTAAAGGGGAGGATTTTTTACCAAATATCTACTTAGGAGTATATTACTTATTGGAGCAATAAAAGATCGATAATCTATCAAAAAAATCTTACCCATGAAACAAAAATTACTTTTTCTAACATCGTTACTTTTTGTATTTTTCGTACATTCTCAGGAGAGAATCATTGGTGGAGATGACACAACTATTAACGAAAATCCTTGGCAAATCTCTATCCGTTCAAGTAACAACTATCATGTTGTTAATGCAAGAAATCAGCACATTTGTGGTGGCTCAATAATAGCACCCAACTGGATTTTAACTGCTGGTCATTGCGTAACCAATGTATTCAACGGTAATGTCATAAATTCTAATGAAATAACTATATCTGCGGGAATCACAGAAAGAAATGACTTGATAACAGGACAATATAGAAATGTCGTACAAATCATTAGACATCCTAACTATAGTGCTAATCCATTGAGAAATGATGTAGCTCTTATAAGGTTGGATACCAACCTCGATTTTAATGCAAATGTTGGTCCAATTCTCTTGACAGATAGTGATACACACGCATCTGTAGGAACTGTGGCAAGAGTTACTGGATGGGGAAATACTCTGGATGGATCTAATCCTAGTCCATCCAATATACTACAAATATTAAATTTACCAATCATATCAAGAAGCTTGGCTAATAGTATAAATACTGATAGCCAAACGGTCATAAGCACAATGATACCTCTATACAAACAAGAAACTGGTGTATCCAGAGGAGATAGTGGAGGGCCAGCCTCTATGGTTGAAAATGGCTCACGATATTTAATTGGATGTAGTAGTTGGGGAGAATTCCCGAAAGATGAGAAACCAACAATCTACACGGATTTATATGATTTTAGAGGTTGGGTATCAAATATTGTTCCCTTACCTAGTCTAATAGGGAACGAAACCGTATGTAAAACACCCAATATTACTTTTACATTGAATAATGAGGGTGCTACGTCGTGGGAAGTATCATCAAATTTATTAATTGTAAGCAGTAGCAATAATTCAATTACAGTCAGATCAAAGTATAGTAGCGGGAGTATTGGGCAGATAACAGCAAATTTAACTTCAGGTATTAGTATTGTAAAAGAGGTTCAAGTAAACAACCCTACTTTAACCAATAACGATGTTTTTGTTCGTGATAGCTATTACAATAATTTAAGCGGTAGCGGTACTTCTTACAACCCTTATATAGTTTGCAATGGCGAAGAATATGTAATCAATATGGATTCAAATAACGTTAACAGTATAAATTATACCACGATATCAAGTGATTGGACATCGTATTCTTATGGTGTTTACGAAATTGCCTTTACGCCCAATAACATGAATTACGGTAACACTTACGCCATAGATGTAGATTATGCTGGACTTTGTGGCAATAGTGTACATACTATATATTTTAAGAAAGACGATTATTGCTTTGGTGGCTATTTTACAGTTTCGCCAAATCCAAGTTCAGAAACTTTGAATATTGCTTATAAAATCTCTGATGAAACAAATACAACGTTTAGTGAAACTGGCCTACAATCTAATTATAAATTGTATGATTTTCAATCTAATCTCGTTTTAAACGGGAAGTTAGACAAACAAGTAAATAATATTAATGTTTCTGCTTTAAAAAAAGGTATGTATATTCTTAAAATCTATACTGATAAGAATGTCGAAACGCATCAAATTATCATTAACTAAAAAGGTATGATTATGAAAAATTTAATCTTATCAGCTATATATCAAAATTCTGATGGAGGTTGGCCCTCAATTTAAATTTGAAAAGATAAAGTAAAAACCATTACAACATTGGCTTTTATATTATGTATTAGCCGATGTTGGTATTTATAAAAAACACATAATGAAATACATATTTTTATAGCACTTATCTGTTTAATGTCTTGCCAAAGTCAAGTTAGTAAAACAAACAACCAAAACGAAAAAGCAGCGAATACCCAAATACCAATAAAGCCCCAAACCCCAATAATGGACTGGTTCAGACAGATAGAAAATTAAATCCAGATATGTATGAGGTAAAACACATACAGCAAGATATTAAATTTTACAGTAAAATAATCGTACAATAAAATATTATAATACGCACATAAACAGTCATATAAATCAAATTCATAAGTATTTGTGTGGAGAAACTGATAACCGTGCCATATACTTATTTTCATTTTAATTTGTTTGAAAGATTGGCCAAAATATAAATTATAAAATATCAAAAAACAAACCACTGGATAAATAATTAAATAATGAACACAGAATTAAAAAGTAAAATTACCAAGGAATTTGCAAAAAATTTCACCGAAGAGCCAATGCTTATTTTTTCGCCAGGAAGAATAAATGTAATTGGGGAACACACCGATTATAACGATGGATTTGTTTTTCCGGCCGCTGTTGATAAAGGAATTATTGCGGCAATTGGTAAAAGTTCACAACCAAAAAGTGTAATTGTTGCGAGTGATTTAAATGAAAAATTCGAATTTTCAGTAGAAGTTGTTGCGCCTTTAATAGGTGGAAATTGGCGAAATTACATTTTAGGCGTTGTTGGAGAAATTCAAAAAAAAGGATTGCAAGTAGGTAATTTTAATTTGGTTTTTGGAGGAGATATTCCAGAAGGTTCAGGAATGTCATCATCGGCAGCATTAGAAAATAGTGTAGTTTTTGGATTGAATGAATTGTTCAAATTGGGCTTAACCAAGGAAGAAATGATTTTTATTTCACAAAAAGCTGAACATAATTATGTGGGAGTAAAATGTGGTATTATGGATCAATATGCCAGTATGTTTGGCATAAAAGACCATGCGTTGTTGTTAGATTGCAGAACAACAGTTGCAACTCCTTTTTTAATAGATTTTAAAGATTATGAGTTGTTGTTAATTAACACTAACGTAAAACACAGTTTGGCTGACAGTGCCTATAATAATAGAAGAGCTGTTTGTGAAAATGTGGCGTCATTGCTAAATGTTAAAGCGTTGAGAGATGTTACGGAAGAAGATTTATTGACTATAAAAAATCAAATTTCAGAAGAAGATTATCAAAAAGCATTATTTGTAGTGCAAGAAAATAACAGGGTTCAAGCAGCTTCCGAAGCTATGGCGGCAAATGACATTGAAAAATTAGGAGAATTGGTATTTGCCTCCCATAATGGCTTACAACACCAGTACAAAGTAAGTTGTGATGAATTAGACTTTTTAGTTGGCTTGGCAAAAGATTGCGATGATGTTATTGGCTCTAGAATGATGGGAGGCGGTTTTGGCGGTTGTACCATAAACATTGTTAAAAAAGGAAAAGCAACTACTTTTGTTGAAAAAGCAGCGCCATTATATAAAGAAAAATTTAATAAAGAGTGTTCTCCGTATTCTGTTAATATTTCAGCGGGGACTCATAAGATAGCATAATTATATGAATTCAGATTTACAAGATTACTCTCATAAGAGACTCAATGTTTTAACAGGCGAATGGGTGTTGGTTTCACCACACAGAGCAAAACGTCCGTGGCAAGGGCAAAACGAAGCAGTCTCAAAGGAAGTTGTACATTCTCATGATGAAAATTGTTATTTGTGCGCCAGAAACGCAAGAATGAATGGAGAAATAAACCCAGACTATAAAGGAACTTTTGTATTTACAAACGATTTTGCAGCACTTCAAAAAGATTCTCCATCATTTTCTGTCGATGATGGTTTATTGCAAGCACAAAGTGAAACAGGCATTTGTAAAGTTATTTGTTTTAGCCCAGACCACTCAAAAAGTTTGGCTGAAATGTCTGTTGAAGCTATTGAAAAAGTTGTGGCTGCCTGGAAAGAAGAATATGAAATTTTAGGTGTTGAAGAAAGCATAAATTACGTGCAGATTTTCGAAAATAAAGGAGCGGTAATGGGATGCAGCAATCCACATCCTCACGGGCAAATATGGAGCCAATCTTCACTGCCTAATGAAGTTTATAAGAAGGATCTAAACCAATTGGCTTATTATCAAAAAAACAAGAAAACGATACTGGAAGATTATGTTAAACAAGAATTGGTTCTAAACGAACGCATCATTTTTGAAAACGAGTCTTTTGTGGTTTTGGTTCCTTTTTGGGCTGTTTGGCCGTTTGAAGCAATGATTCTTCCTAAAAAAGCACAAAAAAACATTAGTTCTTTAACAAAAGAAGAAGGAATTCAATTTGCGGAAGCCATTTCGGTACTTACTAAATCATATGATAAATTATTTGATTGTTCGTTTCCTTATTCCAGTGGAATTCATCAAGCGCCAACAAATAAAGAAGATAATTCCCATTGGCATTGGCATATGAGTTTTTATCCGCCATTATTAAGAAGTGCAACTGTAAAGAAATTTATGGTAGGTTATGAAATGTTTGGCTCTCCGCAAAGGGATATTACAGCTGAAATAGCGGCAAAAATGATTCGTGATTTAGTTTAAAAAAGCGATAATTAGCTAGCTAAGAAAAAAGCTGCAATCAACAAAATTAACAAACATCTAAAAGAAAAAGACGATGAAAATTAAAACGCTAACAATCGTTGGTTTGTTCCCTTTCGACGCCGCTCCAAGTGAAAGTCGTTTAATTATTTAGTCTCTTTTCTCTATCCTCTTTTTTAAAAAAGTCCGTTAATTTGGGCGTCAATTTTGTTGATTACGGAATACAAATCTTCCGGATTGTCCACAAAATTTAGTTTATCCACATCAATTATCAGCAAGTTTCCTTTGGTGTATTTGGTGATCCAGGCTTCGTAGCGCTCATTTAACCGGCTTAAATAATCGATGCTGATGGAGTTTTCATATTCGCGGCCTCTTTTATGAATTTGGCCAACCAACGTAGGGATGGTAGCCCTTAAATAAATCAGCAAATCGGGCGGATTAACCAAGCGTTCCATCAATTCAAAAAGCGATTCATAATTCACAAAATCGCGGTTGGTCATCAATCCCATCGCATGAAGATTTGGCGCGAAAATTCGGGCGTCTTCATAAATGGTCCTGTCCTGAATCAAGTTTTTGCCACTTTCGCGTATTTCCAATATTTGGCGAAAACGGCTGTTTAAAAAATAAACCTGCAAATTAAACGACCAGCGTTCCATTTCGCCGTAGAAATCATCTAAATAGGGATTCTCATCAACAGATTCATAATGGGGCTCCCAATTGTAATGTTTGGCTAACAGTTTGGTGAGGGTGGTTTTACCTGCGCCAATATTACCGGCAATAGCTACGTGCATAGTTAAATTTTAAGTGAATTTCGAAAAAGCTAATTTACTTAAATTTTTTATGTTTTACCAACACAAAATTTGAGGGCTTCAAAAAATTAACTTGTAGCCGTAACCGCGAACGTTTATAATTTGGACAGAAGGGTCGTCTTTTAGCTTTTTTCGAAGCTTGGTGATAAATACGTCCATGCTGCGGGCATTGAAAAAATCATCGTCTCCCCACAATTTTTTTAGGATAAAAGAACGATCCAACACCTGATTTTTAT
>DAIQBF010000073.1:0-12379 GCA_036781305.1 Lutibacter sp. | reverse complement strand
GGCGGATAAATATGCATTTATTGATATTGACAAAGTGGGAATTTTCGGACATTCCGGCGGCGGATTTATGTCAACCGCAGCGATGCTGGTTTACCCGGATTTCTTTAAGGCCGCAGTTTCTTCCTCAGGAAATCACGACAACTCAATTTATAACAGCTGGTGGAGCGAAACGCATCACGGCGTAAAAGAAGAATTGGATGATGACGGAAAAATTTCTTACAAATATGAGATAGATAAAAATCAGTCGTTAGCTTCAAATTTAAAAGGAAAATTGCTTTTGGTAACTGGTGATGTTGACAATAATGTAAATCCCGGAGCCACCATTAGAATGGCAGACGCCCTAATAAAAGCAAACAAACGATTCGATTATATGGTTATGCCCGGCCAACGACATGCTTATGGCGATATGACGGAATATTTCTTCTGGTTGACCGCCGATCATTTCAGTAAACATTTATTGGGTGTTGAAGCTAGCAATGTTGATATGTTGGAAATGAATAGAGACAAACCGAAAAGAGAATCAAAATAAGTTTTGTAAAAAAAATAAGGCTGTTTTAAAAGTTTTTAAAACCGTCATCTGAACCTGTTTTAGAATCTCAACATTTTATTAATACTCATTGTGAGAACCTGAAATCGAAGATTCACGAATACATTATGAAATAAATAATGAATTAATGAGTAAACAAGTTCAAGGGAAAATTTAGTTCATAAAAAAGCGCCATTCAACCATTTTGAATGGCGCTTTTTATTACTATATTTTTATGAAAATAGTTTTACGATATCATTTCCGTTCGCCAGAATAAGCAATGCAATTAAAAGCAGAAACCCTGTAATTTGGGCATATTCTAAAAATTTGTCGCTTGGCTTTCTGCCGGTAATCATTTCATACAAAGTAAACATGACGTGGCCACCATCCAATGCCGGGATTGGCAATAAATTCATAAACCCTAACATTATTGACAGAAATGCGGTAATTCCCCAGAAAGACTGCCAGCTCCAAGTGGCCGGGAAAATATTGCCGATAGCAATAAAACCGCCAATGCTTGTCGCGCCTTTTTTGGTGAAAACATATTTAAATTGAGTGATGTAATCCTTTAATGTCCATACCGCCAAAGAGTTTCCTTTTGGAATGCTTTCCATAAAAGAATAGTCTTTATGCTGAAAGTTAAGGCTGCGGAATTGCGAGCTGGAAACCCCAATTGTTTTATCTTCCCTTGTGGTTAAAGTAATCGTATTAAAAGTTCCGTTTCTTTCCACGCCAATGGCAAGATCGGCTTCTTTGGCATTTCGGATCAATTTTGTGAAATCTTGCCAATAGTTAACAGGAGTTCCATTAACCGATATTATTTTGTCATTTTTTAGCAACCCGGCTTTTTCGGCAGGTGAGTCAAAAACAACACTGTCTATGATTGCTTCGGTTCTGACAGAAAAAGGTTCCATGACCCCATTTGCCCACATTTCATCCCCAATATTTTCAGGAATTGCCAGAGTTTCTGTTGTTCCGTCTTCATGCAATACCTCAAGCGAGGAAATTCCCCTTAAAAATAGATGTCTGTTAATGGAAGTGACGTCTAAAGGTTCAACGCCATCAAATTTCAGTATTTTGTCACCGTCTTTAAAACCATATTTTTGCATGAGTTCATTTACGGCAAAGCCTTGTTTTACATCCATTGGTTTTACAAAATCAACGCCCCAAACAAAAACAATCATAATGTAAATTAGGATCCCCAAAATAAAATTTACCGTAACGCCTCCCAACATAATAATTAAACGTTGCCAGGCCGGTTTCGATCTAAATTCCCAAGGTTGCGCGGGCTGTTTCATTTGTTCGGTATCCATGCTCTCATCGATCATTCCGGAAATTTTCACATAACCGCCCAATGGAATCCATCCAATTCCATAAACTGTTTCCCCAATTTTTGTTTTAAACAATGAAAATTTATAATCAAAAAATAAGTAAAATTTTTCTACGCGGGTTTTAAATATTTTTGCGGGGATAAAATGTCCCAACTCATGCAGTACAATTAAAAATGATAAACTCAAAATAAACTGTAAAGCCTTAATCAATATGTCCATATATATTTCTTCAAATTACTAAAATCGCACAAATGTACGGTTTTAAACAGCGTTTTAAAAACTAAATTAGTAGGATAATATTTCATTTAACAAAGTTTTAAATCGGTTTGGCGACTATAATAATCATTTGCACTAAATTTGTGGTTTAATTTTAGACATAAAATGGATTTAAAATTTTTCAAGAAATCGGTTCCTACGCTTATAATCATGGCCTTTTTTTCTGTGGGTATGATTTATGCCATTTACACGCTTTTAACGCCAGAAAAAAAATTGCCAGTTTTTAATCCGGCCGATGTAAATCCGAAATTGGTTGATGAAAGCGTGGTTCATATAAGAAGAAACCACAAAGTGGCCGACTTTAAACTGATCAACCAAAACGGAGAAATCGTTACTCAGGAAGATTACAAGGACAAAATTTATGTAACGGATTTCTTTTTTACGCGTTGCATGACCATCTGCCCGGTAATGACAAATAATATGGGAAAGCTCCAAGAAGTTTTTAAAAATGATGATGACATTAAATTCTTGTCACTTTCTGTAACGCCGGAAATGGACAGCATTCCAATTTTAAAAGAATACGCGGTTAATAAGGGGGTGATTGATGCCAAATGGAATATTACTACTGGCGATAAAAAACATATTTATGAGTTGGCGCGCAAAAGCTATTTTGCTGTTTTGGATGAAGGTGATGGTGGATTGCAGGATTTTATTCATACCGAAAATTTTATATTGGTCGATAAAAAACGTCAGATTCGCGGTTTCTACGACGGTACGGACAGTGAGGATATTGAACGATTAGTTTTGGATATTAAAATATTAAAGAACGAATCTAAATAAGTGATAATTATCATTGTTTAGAATCATTCTAATTTAGTATCTTTGCCTATTATTTATAATTATTCTTAATAATGGGAGATACTATAGCAAGTTTACTGATTGGTGAAATAGGAATTATTCAAGATTTTTGCCTGGATGCTATTCCATTAAATCTATTGGAAATGGGTTGTCTGCCTGGGAAAGAAGTTAGATTACTACAGATTGCCCCTTTGAAAGACCCTTTATACATAAAAGTAAACGGAAGCCACTTAGCCATAAGAATTGAAACGGCAAAACAAATTAACATCACCAAATTGCGCTAATGAAATGAGCATTTCGGAAATACGATGCAAAAAAGAATGATACTATGCGAATTGCATATGACCGAATTAAAACAATAATTAATTGCATATGAAAAGCAATTCGCTTTTAAATATAGCCTTGGTTGGAAACCCCAATACAGGTAAAACTTCTTTATTTAATCAACTTACGGGTTTAAACCAAAAAGTTGGAAATTATCCAGGAATTACAGTCGATAAAAAGCAGGGAATATGCAAAATCTCTGAACATTTATCCGCTGAAATCACCGATTTACCAGGAACTTACAGCATAAATCCGACTACTTTAGATGAAACTATCGTGTTGGAAACCTTGCTTGATGAAAAAAATAATTCTTTTCCCGATTTGGTGATTGTTGTTGCCGAAGTTGAAAACCTAAAAAGAAACTTATTCCTGTTTTCCCAAATAAAAGATTTACAATTTCCTGCCATATTGGTGATCAACATGTCGGATCAAATGGCACGAAAGGGAATTTCTATTGATATTGATACCCTGAAAAAAGAGCTAAAATCTGAAATAGTATTAATTAGCGCCCGAAAGAATATTGGGATTGACGACTTAAAAAGAGTAATTGAAAATTACGAAAACTGGAATACAGAACCAGTTGCGAATATTTCAGACAAAATTGATTCCGTATTTTTTGAAGCCATAGAAACTGCATTTCCCGAATTTTCTATATATAAATCTTGGCTCTTGATTACGCAACAAAAAAATTGCGGTTTTTTATCGGCTAAATTACATCGTAAAATAACCGAATTTAATAAAGACGATGAGAAAATAAAAAAGTATCAGCATAAAGAAACCGTTTACAGGTATCAGATTATCAATGAAATTTTAAAAAAAACGTATAAGGTTGATAAAAATGAGGCAACTGATTTACGGTCTAAACTCGATAGAATTTTAACCCATAAAATATTTGGATACATCATATTTTTTGGGATTTTGATGCTCATTTTTCAATCCATTTTTGCATGGGCCAGTTTGCCCATGGATTTAATAGACGAGTTTTTTGCCAATCTAAGTGAGCTGGCCAAAACCAACTTGCCAAAAGGAACATTCACCGATCTAATTGCCGAAGGTGTAATTCCCGGCGTAGGAGGCGTGGTTATTTTTCTTCCGCAAATAGCCATTTTATTTATGTTTATTGCAACTTTGGAAGAAACAGGCTATATGAGCCGGGTGGTATTTTTAATGGATAAAATTATGCGAAAATTTGGAATGAGCGGAAAAAGCATCATTCCATTAATTTCGGGAACAGCCTGCGCTATTCCGGCAATTATGGCATCACGAAATATCAGTGACTGGAAGGAAAGGTTAATTACCATATTGGTGATTCCTTTTACAACTTGTTCCGCGCGTTTGCCGGTTTACGCCATTCTGATTGCCTTAATAATTCCCGATGAGCGTATTTTCGGTATTTTTAATTTGCAGGGATTAACCTTAATGGGATTGTATCTTTTAGGTTTTGCAGCGGCAATTTCCTCTGCGATTTTATTGCATCATGTGTTAAAAATAAAAACCAAGGGTTTGTTTGTCATAGAAATGCCAAACTATAAATTACCCTCCTTTAAAAATGTTTTTTTTGAAGTTGTTGAAAAAACTAAGGCTTTTATATTTGGTGCCGGCAAAATAATTTTAGCATTGTCTATTGTACTTTGGTTTTTGGCTTCAAATGGGCCTTCAAAATTCGAAAACGCATCAGAATTTATAACCTCTCAAGAATCCGTAAATAATTTACCTGAAAAGGCACTTAACAAAAAGATTGCTTCCTACAGGTTAGAGCATTCCTATATTGGAAAAATGGGAAAAATTATTGAACCCGTTATTAAACCAATGGGTTACGACTGGAAAATAGGCATTGCTTTAATAAGTTCCTTTGCGGCGCGTGAAGTTTTTATTGGTGCTTTGGCAACTATTTATAATGTTGAAAGTGAAGGGGAAGATGTTGGTACGATAAAAGAACGAATGGCGGCCGAAGTAAATCCAAAAACCGGTGAAAAAAGATTTGATTTCGCCACAGGAATGTCCTTATTGCTGTTTTATGCCTTTGCCATGCAATGTATCGGTACATTGGCTATCGTAAAACGCGAAACCAAAAGTTGGAAATGGCCAATTTTACAATTAACTGGAATGGGTGCTTTGGCTTATATAGTTTCAGTAATCACCTTTAATATTTTAAGTTAATGCAGGAATATTTGGCATATATCGCTTTAGGACTTGCCATAGCTTTTTTGGTAAAAAAGTATTTTTTTAAGTCTAAAAAGAACAACAATCGCGATCCTGGATGCGATGGTTGCCATTAGTTTGTTGAATAGATTATGCGTTTAACTGCCCACTGAAACTGCCCACTGCCTGCTAAATTGTTTATTTGTGGCAATATGTAATTGGTTAATTTTTAGTCTCTTTTCTTTCTGGCGTTGTTATTAATTGACTAATGCTCCATTTCAATGATCAATTCCTCTTTCGAGGTTAGGGGGCTTTTTTTAACTAAGTCCAACATCCAAAGACATCATCACAATAAATCCGCCAATAAAACCAAGGGTAGCGATATCGGTATATTTATCTCGTTGCGTTTCGGGGATAACTTCTTCTACCACCACAAATATCATGGCGCCAGCGGCAAAAGCCAAAGCATAGGGCAAAATCGGCTGAAAAGTTATTACGGCCCAGGCGCCAATTACCGCTGCTATAGGTTCAACTAATGCTGAGGATTGTCCGTACATAAAACTTTTAAATTTACTCACACCCTGTCTTCTTATAGGCATAGAAACCGCGAATCCCTCAGGGAAGTTTTGCAATCCGATCCCAAGGGCTAGCGCAACGGCACCGCCAATGGTTGCGCCATCAAAGCCGGCGGCAACGCCACCAAATAAAACGCCCACGGCCAATCCTTCAGGAATATTATGCAAAGTAATAGCAAGTACCAATAAAGTGGTTCTGTGCCAAGGTGTTTTTACGCCTTCTTTTTCAGATTCTTTAAAGTTGATGTGTAAATGGGGTAAAATTTTGTCCAATCCAAATAAAAATAAAGCACCCATGGCAAATCCAACAACCGCAGGAATTACTTTAACAAAACCATCCCCTGGACTCATTTCTATTCCCGGCGCCAACAAGCTCCAAAAGCTGGCAGCTACCATAACGCCACCAGTAAAACCCAACATACCATCCAATAAAGCCCGGTTCATGCCTTTGAATAAAAATACCAAAGCCGCGCCTAAGGCCGTTAAAGCCCAGGTGAATAAAGTGGCATAAAATGCCGCCAAAACCGGATCGATGCTTTCGAGGTAGGTAATAATTTGTTCCATAAATTATATTTTTTTTACGAATAAATTTTTTGAAATTTGGTTTGAGATTGAAATTGAGCCTGTTGCGGTTTCTACAAGCATCGAATTGTCGAAAGATTCTTTTGAAATCACTTTTAAGGTACTTCCCAATTGAATACACAGTTTGTCCAAAAATTTCAAAAAGGGATCCGACGAATCTTTAATGCCAATAACAACGCAAGATTTCCCTTCTTCTACCGAAGAAAGCATAGTGTTTTTATGATGCTCAATATTGCCTTCTTTATCCGGAATTGGATCTCCGTGCGGATCGTGTGTGGGAAATCCTAAAAAAGCTTCTAATTTATCAGTTAAAGTATCCGACTTAATATGTTCTAATTGTTCAGCCAATTCGTGAACTTCATCCCAATTGTAATTTAGTTTATTGACTAAAAACACTTCCCACAATCTGTGTTTTCTCACAATTTCAACAGCAATTTTTTGTCCCATATTGGTCAAGGAAACACCTTGATATTTTTTATAATGAACCAAATCTTTATCCGCCAATTTTTTAATCATATCCGTAACTGAAGATGCTTTTGTTTTTATGGCTTCCGAAATGAGGGTTGTGCTTACATTTTTGGAATTGGATATTTCTAAACTGTAAATGGCTTTTAAATAATTTTCTTCTGTTTGAGATAATATCATAAATTCATATTTAGACAAATATAATAAAATAATTTAGACTTATCTAAAAATATAGATCAGTTCATAAAAAAGTTGAGAATATTCTCAATTTAGACAAAATAATTTTCAAGTTTTACTTCAAAATAAACTTTAAACCTTTATTTTTGAGTTAAAATAGTAATTCAATGAATATTGTAATTTACGGAACGGGCGGCGTTGGCGGTTATTTTGGTGCCCGATTGGCGCAAGCCGGAAATACTGTTACATTTATTGCCCGCGGAAAACATTTGGAGGCCATTCAACAAAAAGGTCTTCAACTAAAAAGCCTCAAAGGAGATTATTTGGTTTTTCCTGCTAATGCAACTTCAAATATTTCGGAAGTTTCTGTGATTGATTTAATTTTAGTCTGCGTAAAAACTTGGCAATTGGAAGCTGCGGCCAAAGAAATTAAAAAAGTTCTGAACGAAAAAGCAATGGTTATTTCATTGCTGAATGGCGTCAATAACACGGAGGTTTTAAGCACTTTTATAGATAAAAAACACCTATTGGGCGGATTGTGCAAAGTGGTGAGTAAAATTGAAGATTATGGCATTATCAATCATTTTGCTTTTGAGCCTACCATTGTGTTTGGGGAACTGGACAATGTTAAAACCGAAAGGGCACTTTTACTGGAAAAATTATTTTTAAATGCAGGTATCACCACCAAACTGGCAGAGAATATTCAATTAGAAATATGGTCGAAGTTTTTATTTATTTCAACTATTAGCCCTATTGGCGCTTTAACAAGAGCCACTATTGGTGAAATGATTGCCTCGCCGCAACTCAAAAAAATGATGCGCCAAATTGCTGATGAAATTGTGGCTATTGCCAAAGCAAAGGGAGTTCATTTATCGGGTGATATTATGGATAGGCAATTTCAGATGATTGAATCTCAACCCTACAACACAACTTCTTCTTTGCAACGGGATATGATGGAAGGAAAACCTTCTGAATTGGAAGCGCAAACCGGCACCATTGTAAAAATGGGCTTGGAGTTGAAAATTTCCACTCCAGTAAATGCATTTATATACACCTGTTTATTGCCTCAGGAAAAAAAGTCCAGAAGCCCCCTAACCCCCAAAGGGAGTACGGAATGTTAAGAAAATGTTCTGTGAATATTTTTAGTACGACTTAGCGATTGTTATGGGCGAGGTGGAGCGCAGATACCAGCTGGCGCGTTGGAAAAAGTTAAAAAGTACTGTTCCCTCGCTGGTGCGAGCGTCACGCTCGTACCCAATAACACTAGTAACCTGATTTTTTTGGAAAGTTATACACAATTGTAAATAAAGAAAATAAAAAATCCCTAAAATTACTTGTAGTCACGTAGTCACGAGCGGGACGCTCGCGCTCAATGTCATTAAGTTAAGGGAATATTTGTCATTCCGACAAAGGAGGAATCGCATCAAATAGCTTAGCATAATGAGATCCCTCGGAATGACAAAATAAAGACATTAAAGTCTTAACTTAATGACATTGCGCTCGCGCTAGCGGAAGCTTAATAGCTGATATTTTATGGCAAATATCCAAGTTGCGTTAAGGATAGAGCGGTCTGTTTGAGCTCTTTTTGGCGGATTTTCTCCGCCAAAAAAGCGAGTAGCGAAATACTTGTATTCATGAGTTCCTTATTCATAAAATAAAAATAACGAATATAGCCTGGCCGCCTTTTCGGCGGGAACGCCCACCAAAATATGATTAAATTAAAGGAATTTTCGTTTTTTTACTGATTAAATAGACCCCAACAACGACCATTAAACAACTGAAAATTTTAACAAAACCAATGTCTTGCGCATATTCATCAAAATTTAAGACAAAAGCATAAATGGCGACCATAATAAAACTGACTACGGGCTGCAAATAAATATAACTGCCCGCTACGGAAGGCGCCACTTTGCTTAAGGCATAAATATTAAACAAGTAGGTTAAAAAGGTAGTTCCAAGCACAACAAACGCTATTGTTAGGTAGGTATGCGACGTAAATGCAGCGAAATCTGTACTTAGCAAATCGTTGATGCCTATGGGAAACATAAACAGAAATCCGAATAAAAATGCCCAACTAACAATTGTAATTGGGTTGTATTTTTTCATTAAAGGTTTCACCAAAACCAAATATAAGGCATAAGTGCTGGCGTTTATAAAAACAAATAAATTGCCTAAAATCGAACTGGTTCCACCAGCTTTTTTTCCATATAAAATTAAAATAACCGCACCGGTAGCGCCAAGTGCAATGCCAATAAGTTTAATTAGTGTAATTCTTTCTTTTAAAATAAAAGCGCTAAAAACCAACACTAAAACAGGAACCGCGGTAATGATAATAGACGCATCTATTGGTGAGGTTAAACTTAAGCCGTTAAAGAAAAATAACTGATTGGCGGCGACACCTAAAAATCCGCAGAGAATTAGCAAAGGAAAATCCTTTTTGTGGATTTTTTCTTTGATAAACGATTTAATCAACCAAAATAACAATCCGGCCCCTAGAATTCTTAAAAAAACAAATGCCGAAGGCCCTATTTTATTGGGCATTACACCTTTGGCCACAATGTGGTTAATTCCGTAAATAATGTTGGCGCCAAGCAAGGCCAAATGCGCTTTATAGTTGGATTTGTTCAAGATGTTTTTGATTGAAAGTTGAAATTTACATCTTTTGCTAAAAATAAACTGGTACTATCTAAACATTTAATCCTATATATAATCAGAGGCGATTTATTCAAAACAAACATTTTACAGTTTTCTATATAAAACGTAACTTCGCATCTTTAGAAATGGAATAGCAGTATGGAATATAATTTTAGAAAGATAGAAGCCGATTGGCAAAAGTATTGGGCAGAAAACCAAACGTTTAAAGCCGAAAACCCTGCCCTGAGCGGAGTCGAAGGGAATTCAACCAAACCAAAATATTACGTTTTGGATATGTTTCCGTATCCGTCGGGTGCTGGTTTGCACGTTGGCCATCCACTTGGTTACATCGCTTCCGATATTTATGCACGTTACAAACGTCACAAAGGATTTAACGTATTGCATCCGCAAGGCTACGATTCTTTTGGGTTGCCAGCTGAGCAATATGCCATTCAAACCGGCCAACATCCTGCAATTACCACGGAAGAAAATATAAAAACGTATAGAAAACAATTGGATCAAATCGGATTTTCATTCGATTGGTCGCGTGAAGTACGCACATCCGATCCCAATTATTACAAATGGACACAGTGGATTTTTACCCAATTATTTAATTCCTGGTACAATAAAACAACTGATAAAGCTGAGGATATTTCAACATTAATTTTCCTGTTTTCTTCGGAAGGAAACAGCGAGGTAAAAGCAGCTTGTGATGATGCCATTGAAATATTTTCTGCGGAGGAATGGAAAAACTTTTCCGAAGAAAAACAACAAAAAACACTATTGAAATACCGATTGACCTTCTTGTCGGAAACCGAGGTAAACTGGTGCCCTGGCTTGGGAACGGTATTGGCAAATGATGAAATTGTGAACGGCGTTTCTGAACGCGGCGGCCATCAGGTTATTCGTAAAAAAATGATGCAGTGGAGTATGCGAATTACCGCTTACGCACAACGCTTGTTGGACGGATTGGCTAAAATAGACTGGCCGCAGTCGCTAAAAGATTCACAAACTTATTGGATTGGCAGAAGTGAAGGTGCGATGGTTTCATTCAAAGTCCTATCCCCAGCCCTTCCCCAAGGAAAGGGAGTTAGAGATTCGGGTTATCTAACAGGGGATCAAGATATTGCTCATGTATTATTGGAAAGAGCTAAAGAAATGAGAGCCAACCCAACTCAAGCAGAAGCATTTCTTTGGGAGCAACTTAAAAGTAAAAAATTAGAGGTAAAATTTAGACAACAACATTTAATAGATGATTTTATTGTTGATTTTGTGTGTTTGTCTAAAAGATTAATTATAGAAGTTGATGGCATAATTCACGAATCTCAGATTGAAAAAGATGAAGAAAGAACTAAAATCCTTCAAAATAAGGGATACAAGGTTATTCGCTTTACAAATGAGGAAGTAATTGGAAATATTGATGAAATTATTTCAAAAATTAAAGAAGAACTCCTATCCCCGACCCTTTCCGAAGGAAAGGGAGCAAACAAGGACAATGAAGTCCTTCCCTTGGGGAAGGATTTAGGATGGGATATTTCTGTTTTCACCACACGTCCCGACACCATTTTCGGCGTAAGTTTTATGACTTTAGCGCCCGAACACGATTTGGTGCCGATCATTACCACACCTGAACAAAAGGAAGCTGTTGAAGCCTATATAAAATCGACCGCAAAACGCAGTGAACTGGAACGTATGGCCGATGTAAAAACCATATCCGGCGTATTTACAGGGGCGTATGCATTACATCCATTTACTGGGAAAAAAGTACCCATTTGGATTGGCGATTATGTGTTGGCGGGTTATGGAACCGGCGCTGTAATGGCTGTTCCTTGCGGAGACCAGCGCGATTACGATTTTGCGAAGCATTTTAACCTTGAAATTCCCAATATTTTTGAAGGGATTGATATTTCTGAAACAGCTTATGCCGACAAAGAGAACTCGGTAATCACAAATTCTGATTTCTTAAATGGCTTGCCTTACAAAAAAGCGATGAAACGTATTATCCACGAAATAGAACAACGTGGTTTTGGTTATGGAAAAGTAAATTTTCGCTTGCGCGATGCCGTTTTTAGCCGTCAGCGTTATTGGGGAGAACCATTCCCTGTGTATTATAAAAACGGTTTGCCACAAATGATTGACTTAAAATATTTGCCGATTGTGTTGCCTGAAGTGGAGAAATATTTGCCTACAGAAGACGGAAAACCACCATTGGGAAATGCAAAAATATGGCATTGGTTAGAAGTAAATGGAGTTGGAAAAATTGTAAGCAAAGAGGAGTTTGAAAATTCCTCCCCTTTGGGGAGGCTAGGAGGGGCTTTGGAATTAAATACCATGCCAGGTTGGGCGGGAAGTTCTTCCTATTTTAACCGGTATATGGATCCGCATAACACCGAAGAATTTGTGAGCAAAGAAGCCGTTAATTATTGGCAAGATGTTGATTTGTACATTGGCGGCAGCGAACATGCAACGGGACATTTATTATATTCTCGTTTTTGGCAAAAATTCTTGTTCGACAAAGGTCTTGTTCCTGTTGATGAGTATGCAAAAAA
>DAIQBF010000072.1:9596-12568 GCA_036781305.1 Lutibacter sp. | reverse complement strand
AACTTTTAACTTTTAACTTTTAACTTTTAACTTTTAACTTTTAACTTTTAACTTTTAACTTTCAACTTCTATATCCTTCAGCAAAAGTTGCAGCGTTTTATAGCCATTCCATTCATTTTCATCGATGCAAAAAGCAGCTTTAAAGGCATTTTTATTTTGAGTAATCTCATATTTGTCGCCCATTCCAAAACCTATGGCATTGTAGGTGGTTTGGTTGGTGCCTTCAAAAATGTTCAGTTTTAAATGGGTTTCGTCTGAGCCCACTTTTTTTCCATAGCCATTGTCGCGCAAGCCGCCGCACATAAAAATGAGTTTCATATTTTGCGGACCGAAAGGCGACAGCTGATTCATGATTCTAAAAAATTTTGGCGTAACCTCCGACAAACTAATTTCAGCATCAATGGCAATTTCAGGTGTTCGCAATTCTTCAGGCAAAGTTGCCGAAACAACCTCTTCAAACTTCAATTTAAAATTTTGATAATTCTCTTCTTTTAAGGTAAGACCGGCCGCATATTTATGTCCGCCAAACTGCTCAATAAATTCTGAACATTGTTCCAACGCTTCATACACGTCAAATCCTTTTACCGAGCGTGCGGATGCCGCCAATTTATCGCCGCTTTTTGTGAAAACCAAGGTTGGTTTGTAATAGGTTTCAATCAATCTGGAAGCCACAATGCCAATCACGCCTTTGTGCCAATTTTCGGCATAAACAACCGTCGAATAATTTTCCTGTTCTTTGTTTTCCTCTATTTGAAGCAAGGCTTCTTGGGTAATCAATTTATCCAAATCCTTCCGGTCGTTGTTATTTTGTTCTATTTCCGCAGCAAATTTAACCGCCGAGGCAAAATCCAGCTCGGTTAACAATTCAACAGCGTAATTGCCATGTCTAATTCTTCCTGCCGCATTAATTCTTGGTGCGATGATGAATACCACATCGGTAATGTTTAATTCTTTCTTTTTTATTTGGTGAATCATCGCTTTTATGCCGTTTCTCGGATTGGAATTAATCACCTTCAACCCAAAATAGGCCAATATTCTGTTTTCTCCGGTGATTGGAACAATATCTGCGGCAATGGCTGTGGCCACCAAATCGAGATAAGGAACCAAGTCATCAATAGTTTGGTTTCTTGTGCTTGCCAAGGCCTGTATTAATTTGAAACCGACCCCGCAACCGCACAATTCATCGTACGGATAATCGCAATCAACACGTTTTGGATCTAAAACCGCCACTGCATCCGGAATTTCATTTCCCGGACGGTGATGGTCGCAAATGATAAAATCGATGTCTTTTTCTTTGGCATATTTTACTTTATCGATAGCCTTTATGCCACAATCCAATGCGATAATTAAAGAGAGATTATTGTCGTGCGCAAAATCGATTCCCTGATATGAAATTCCGTAACCTTCGGCATACCTATCTGGAATATAAGTTGAAATATTTGGATAAAATGTTTTTAAATAGGAGGAAAGCATTGAAACGGAGGTCGTGCCATCCACATCATAATCGCCATAAATCAAAATATTTTCATTTTCAGCAATTGCTTTTTCAATGCGTTCAACAGCTTTGTCCATATCCTTCATCAAAAAAGGATCGTGTAAATTTTTTAGACTTGGACGAAAAAAGGCTTTTGCCTGATCATAAGTTTCTATATTTCGCTGCACCAACAGTTTGGCCAACGTATATTCAATGCCCAAATTCTGGGCTAATTTTGAAGTGATTTCCCTGTTTGTTTCAGACTTTAATTTCCATCGCATAGCATAATTTTTCTCAAAAGTAAGCAAATTTAAGTGTGTTGGTATTTTGGATTGTTGATATTTTAATGTTTTGGCTTCCCTTAAATAATAATCCAGACAGGTTGGACCTGTTCCTACTTTAGCTTTTCAATAATAATTTCCCCTTTGGAGGTTAGGGGGCTTTATTTATTGATATATATAATTTCTGTGGTTACATCGGCAAATTGCCTAAACATATGCATCACCCCACAATAACGCTCAACAGAAAGATTAACCGCTTTTTCAATTTTGTCTTTTTGAAAGTTCTTGTCATAAAATTTGTAGATAACTTTTACCTTATCATAGAATTTAGGGGCTTCATCGGTAAGATTTGCTTCAACTTCAATTTTAAAATCGGCTACTTCAGCGCGCATTTTTTTCAATAGCGAAGCCACGTCCATTGCTGTACAACCGGCTAAAGAAGTTAGCATCATCGCTTTTGGCCGCAATCCTTTCCCTTGTCCGCCAACATCTTCAGCGGCATCGATCATTACATTTCCTTCTGGAGCTACCGATTCAAAAAGCATTTCACCTTTCCAACTTACTTCAATTTTATTTATCATAATTATTTTTATTATTTATTTATTTATTTATTTACAAATTTACATGAAAAATAGACTTTTAAAAGTAACACCCTTTACAATATCTTTATGGAGTTTTTAAGGCATCGCAAAAATTTAAAAGGTTTGGTTAATAAAAAGTATTGGGCGACAAACCTTTATCGAATTTTTTATTCTTTTTTTAAATTTGAAGCATAAGAACCCTTAAAATTTTTAAAACACATTTAAAAAATTTATGTACTTTTGCCCATTCAGTTTAAAATGTTGCTTTTGCATATTTTTAATTTGAAGTTTCAAACCGAAAGCCACCGTTTGAAAAATTAAAAAATTGGGGATGTAGCTCAGTTGGCTAGAGCGCTTGGCTGGCAGCCAAGAGGTCGTCGGTTCGAGCCCGATCTTCTCCACATAATTGTTTGTCAAATCTTAGTGGGGCGAGAAGTTTATCCCGAGCCTTTCAACTTAGATAAAAACTGGCAAGTCGAGGGAAGCCCGATCTTCTCCACATAATTGTTTGTCAAATCTTAGTGGGGCGAGAAGTTTATCCCGAGCCTTTCAACTTAGATAAAAACTGGCAAGTCGAGGGAAGCCCGATCTTCTCCACATAATTGTTTGTCAAATCTTAGTGGGGCGAGAAGTTTA
>DAIQBF010000072.1:0-9496 GCA_036781305.1 Lutibacter sp. | reverse complement strand
ACATAATTGTTTGTCAAATCTTAGTGGGGCGAGAAGTTTATCCCGAGCCTTTCAAATTAGATAAAAACTGGCAAGTCAAAGGAAGCCCAATCTTCTCCACATAATTGTTTGTCAAATTTTAGTGGGGCGAGAAGTTTATCCCGAGCCTTTCAACTTAGATAAAAACTGGCAAGTCAAAGGAAGCCCGATCTTCTCCACATAATTATATTTTTACTTGATGTTTGGATGGATATATTAATCCTTAATGAATCAGCTTTTTTCTTCGGCAATACAATTTAAGGATCCAAAAATTAAGATTCGTATATTGAAATTAATTGTCTTACAATTTTAATCATACCCTAAAAAATTATATATTTCGAACAATTTTGGCTGATCATTTACTTTTTAAATAAGGGCTTAAAACCCAACATTCGAATATGAAAAAAATAGAAAATATAGAAAATATAGAGTTGGTATTTTTAAAACCTGAAGATTATCCGGCATTTAAAGATGCTATGATTGCCTCCTATGTCACTATGCCCGACTCCATTTGGGAAAAAGAGCAAATTGAAAAACTTATCAAAATTTTTCCTGAAGGCCAGGTAGCCATAAAAATTAACAACGAATTTGTGGGTTGTGCCTTGTCTATCATTGTCGATTATGCTGAATTTGACCACCATAGCACCTATTCGGAATTAACCGGGAATTTTACTTTTAGCACACATTCATCCGATGGCGACGTGCTTTATGGAATTGATGTTTTTTTAAGGCCTGAATATCGCGGATTGCGTTTGGGAAGAAGGTTATATGATTATAGAAAAGAACTTTGTGAGCGGTTAAACCTTAGGGGAATTGCATTTGGGGGAAGAATTCCCAACTACCATAAATATTCTGACCAACTAACTCCAAAAGAATACATTCAAAAAGTAAAGACAAAAGAAATTCAAGACCCTGTTTTAAATTTTCAAATCTCCAATGATTTTCACCCAACCAAGGTCATAAAAGGATATTTGAAAGGTGACAAATCTTCAAATGAGTTTGCTGTACTTTTGGAATGGGATAATATTTATTACCAAAAACCAACCAAAAAAGCGCTTGTAAAGAAAGCTATCGTAAGGTTGGGATTGGTCCAATGGCAAATGCGTCCTTATAAAGATTTTGATGAATTGATGAACCAAGTTGAATTTTTTGTGGAATCCCTTTCTGGATACCGATCAGATTTCGCTTTGTTCCCAGAGTATTTTAATGCGCCGTTGATGGCTGAAAGCAACCACTTGTCCGAACCAGAAGCCATTAGGGAACTTGCCAAATATACGGCTCCAATCATTGAAAAACTTTCTCAGTTGGCCATCTCCTATAATATCAACATCATTTCAGGAAGTATGCCCGAAGTAGTTGACGGGCAACTTTATAATGCCGGTTATTTATGCAGAAGAGATGGCACCACAGAGCGCTACGAAAAACTTCATATAACCCCAAATGAAGTGAAAATATGGGGCTTACAAGGCGGAAGCCAACTTAAAGCATTTGATACCGACTGCGGTAAAATTGGGATTTTAATTTGTTATGATTCTGAATTTCCAGAATTGAGCAGAATTTTGGCTGATGAAGGCATGAATATCCTATTTGTTCCCTTTCTAACGGATACGCAAAATGGTTATTCAAGAGTTAGAAACTGCTGTATGGCAAGAGCCATTGAAAATGAATGTTATGTTGCAATAGCGGGAAGCGTTGGCAACTTGCCAAAGGTTCAAAACATGGATATTCAATACGCGCAATCCATGGTTTTTACCCCTTGTGATTTTGCGTTTCCGTCGAACGGAGTGAAAGCGGAAGCAACGCCAAATACCGAAATGATACTGATTGCCGATGTAGATATTAATATGCTTCGTGAACTAAATCAGTTTGGGAGCGTGCGTAATTTAAAAGACCGACGTAATGATCTCTATGAGTTAAGAAAAAAGTAGTTATTATGCAGATAGTAATATCTAATATCAGGAATTAGTGGATTTTATCATGTAAAGAAGCATATGTGCTTCTTTAAAAATTTTACTTTAATATGGCAAGATATCTAAAATCAAAAAAGGAACATATCGGATTGTCGCCAGACGCGATCCATTTCAAACAAGAGAAAAAAAGTGATTTCTTTTTGTTAGAAGTTATCGATTTCGATTCCGAAAATCTTGAGGAATATGAAGAAAAAAACGTAGATGAAGTTGTAAAATTTAATCAGACGGCAACAACCACCTGGCTCAATATTTATGGCTTGCATGATGAAAAAGTTATGGGCGATATCGCAAATCAATTTGAATTGGATTCTTTAATTCTTGCCGATGTAATGAATACCCATGCACGTCCAAAAATTCAGGAATATGACAGTTGTATTTATATTTCTTTTAAAATGTTGCAATATGATGAACCCCTAAACCATATTTCCTCAGAAAATATCGTAATTCTTATTAAGGAAAATATTTTATTGTTGTTTCAAGAAAAAATTGGTGATGTGTTTGATCCAGTAAGAGAACGGGTACGAAAAAACAAAAAACGAATTCGAGGTTCCGGAACCGACTATTTGGCATTTGCCCTAATGGACATTGTTTTCGATAATTATAATTATATCATAAGTCAGATCGGCGAAAAAATTGAATCTCTGGAAGTAGATTTACTGACAAATACAAATGAATCTATTTTGGAAGAGATCAATAAATTTAAAAAGGAAATAATTTATTTGGACAAATCCATTAAACCTTGCCGTGAAATAGTTATGGAATTGCTAAAAATGGATTCAGAATTGTTGGCGGATAAAGTATATATCCATTTTGAAGATTTAAAAAATAACATTAACCAAGCTATTGAATCTTTGCAAAGTTATCGGGAAATTCTTTCCGACCAACTCCAAATTTACCACACCACCATAAGCAGCAAATTAAATGACATCATAAAATTTTTAA
The DNA here is from genome assembly GCA_036781305.1 of Lutibacter sp. Lineage (GTDB taxonomy): Bacteria > Bacteroidota > Bacteroidia > Flavobacteriales > Flavobacteriaceae > Lutibacter. The sequence goes on along the minus strand of DAIQBF010000072.1, from coordinate 6,566 downwards.
CTGTTTTCTCTGTTATTTTTATTCCGCTAACATTTATTGCCGGTGTTTACGGAACCAATTTTGATGTGCTTCCAGAGCTTCATTATAAGTATAGTTACTTTATTATGCTGGGCGTAATGTTGTTTTTAGCCGTTTCAATGATTTTGTATTTCAAAAAGAAAAAGTGGTTTTAGTCTGTTTGAAATTTGGAAATCTCGCCAGCCGGAAGTAAGTCGAAAGTAGGAAAAATTATAGTAAGTTTAAGATTTTCATCAGATGAAACTTCTTCAATATCCATATCTTTGCCCACGAAAAACTCCTTCTGATTGAAACTGAAACCTCAATTAAAATGAAAACGAACAAGCAAAAAGCAATAAACACCATCTATTTGAGCATTGTAGGTAATGCGTTTCTGGCTGTTGCAAAAGGAATAACGGGTGTTTTAGGAAATTCTTATGCACTCATTGCCGACGCCATCGAATCTACTACCGATGTGTTTTCTTCTATTTTGGTGTTGTTCGGACTTAAATATGCCACCAAACCTGCCGATGACAATCATCCTTACGGACACGGAAGGGCAGAGCCTTTAATTACATTTACCGTGGTTGGGTTTTTGGTTTTTTCGGCTACCATTATCGCTTACGAAAGCATCCAAAACCTGCAATCGCCACAAGTAGCTCCTGAAAAATTCACTTTGGTGGTATTGGCCATTATTGTGATTGTTAAGGAGTTGTTTTACAGGGTGGTTTCCAAAAAAAGTAACGAAACAAAAAGCTCTTCCCTAAAAGCAGATGCATGGCACCATAGAAGTGATGCAATAACCTCATTAATGGCATTTATTGGAATATCTATTGCCATTTATATGGGTAAAGGTTATGAAAAGGCCGATGATTGGGCCGCGTTATTTGCTTCCGGATTTATTATTTACAATGCCTATTTAATTTTTAGGCCTGCCCTTGGCGAAATTATGGATGAGCATTTGTATAATGACTTTGTGTTGGAAATTAGAAAAATTTCCAAGGATGTAGAAGGCGTTATCGATACGGAAAAATGTTATGTCAGAAAAACTGGAATTACGTTTCATGTGGATCTTCATTTAATTGTTAATGGCGCCATAAGTGTTGCTGAAGGCCACGAAATAGCGCATCGGTTAAAAGATGAATTACGGAACAAATTGCCTGAAATAAGTGATGTATTAATTCATATTGAACCCGATAAAGCTCCCTAATCCCCGAAGGGAAAATTGGCAAGCAATAAATTTGTTCTTATGACGCATAAATTAAATATTCCTAAAATACTTCCAATATTAATCTCATTCTATTTTCCATAAAATTATCTAAACAAAGTTTCCCCATAAAACAATTGCCTATTTTTGTATTTTAATAAAATTTACCCATCCTGAATGTGTTTCAAAAAACATAACATCCTGTTTTTTTTCCTGTTGACCTTGGTAATATCAATTTCTGGAAGGGCACAAAATATTGCACCAACCATTACTGCAACTGGTGATCAAATTTATTGTCCGTTAAGCCAAATGAAGGTTGTTACTTCTTTTGATATTACCGATCCAGATGACACAGCAGTTATTGCTTTTTATATACAGATTTCTGAAGGGTACGTAAATGGCTCCGACAAACTTATACTTTTAGGAACTCATCCGAATATCAATACATCCTGGAATGCTGCTGAAGGAAAATTAACCTTAAAAAGTTCTGGTTCTGGTTCAGTAACTTATGCAGCTATTATCGCCGCAGTTAAAGAGGTCGTTTTTGAAAGTAGTTCTTCATTGATTTCAGGAGAAAAATCTTTTTCATTCACCATTGGAGATGCCAATTATTTACCGTCAACAGGACATTTTTATGAATATGTTAAAGATATCGGAATTACTTGGACAGATGCAAAAACAGCGGCAGAAGCCAGAACTTATTACGGTTTACAGGGTTATTTAGCCACAATTACCTCAATGGAAGAAGCAAAACTCTCTGGCGAACAAGCATCAGGCGCAGGCTGGATCGGTGGCAGTGATGCTGCAGCCGAAGGAGTTTGGAAATGGGTTACCGGACCTGAAAATGGTACCGTTTTTTGGAACGGATTGGCAAATGGCTCATCGCCAAACTTTGCCTTTTGGAATACTGCTGAACCAAATAATTTGGGTGATGAAAATTATGCGCATGTAACGGCTCCTGGAGTGGGTATTAAGGGTTCTTGGAACGATTTAAGCAATACTGGAGCCGTTTCTGGTGATTACCAGCCAAAAGGTTATGTTGTTGAATATGGCGGAACGCCTGGGGATCCTGTTTTGAATCTTTCGGCAAGCACAAAAATTTCTGTGGCTGCAATTAGCGCAACAATTGGTAATTCAAGATGTGGTGATGGAACTCTTAACCTATCTGCAACGGCAACTTTTGGAGCAGCGGTTTTGTGGTTCGATTCTTCAACCAGCACAACTCCAATATATTCTGGCACAAATTTTACAACACCAATTATTTCAACAACAACAACCTATTATGTATTGGCCTTGGCAAATGGTTGTTTAGAAGGAAGTAGAACGCCAATAACGGCAACGATTTATGCCGTTCCATCTATAATTTCAGCACCAGATGTTACTATTTGTGAAGGAAATTCAGGAACTTTAAACGCAAACGCATCATCGGCAAACGCAACAATTAACTGGTACACCACACCAACTGGCGGAATTTCTTTTGAAACTGGCACTTCATTCACCATAACACCAACAACCGACATAACAACATACTATGTTGACGCCACTGAAAATGGTTGTACTTCGCCAACCAGAACTGAAGTAAAATTGGAAGTTTTGGGCAATACCGTGTCTGCCGCTTCCCCAATAACTTTAAATGATGTTACCATTGTTGATGATTCCGATAACAACACAATAACGATTAACAACAGTCCGGGAATTGGTAATTATGAATTCAACCTTGATAGTTTTGATGAATTTTGGGACGAAACTTATTTTGAACACTTAAAACCGGGAATTCATTCATTGTATTTACGTGATAAAACCAGTTGTGGCATTTCCAAATTAGATATTGCAATTTTAGGGTTTCCTAAATTTTTTACGCCCAACGACGATGGACAAAACGACACATGGAAAATTCTTGGAAACGACACCAATAATATCCAAATATTGGCTATTTATGTTTACGACCGTTATGGGAAATTGCTTGCTGATGTTGATTTAACCGGCGATGGCTGGGACGGCTTTTACAATGGAGAAAAACTGCCTTCGTCGGATTACTGGTATTTGGTGAAATTTACGGATCAATATGGCGCTTACAGAGAAAAACGCGGAAATGTTAGCTTGATAAGAAGGTAATTTTTCGTGTTAGGGATTAAAGTGGAAATCCTTTTTAGTAATTTTTATTGCTGAAAAGATTGAAACGAAAAGCCCGACCGAAGGGAACGCCCTAATTCTTATTTTAAAACAATTCTTGAAGCATTTTTGCCACGCCATCGTTTTTATTGGTGTCGGTAATTTTATTGGAAATTTGCAGCACTTCTTCTATGGCGTTTGCAACGGCAACACCCAAACCAACTGCTTTCAGCATTTCAATATCGTTGTAATTGTCGCCAAAAGCCACAATATTTTTCATTGAAATATTTGTGTAACAACTATTTAACAACACTTCTATGGCAGTTTTTTTGGAAACGGAACAATGCGAAATTTCAATATAAGTGGGTTTTGAGCGGTACAACATAATTTCATTGGAAAATAAATTTTCCAACGTCTTATATAAAAAATCAATTTCTGTTTCATTGCCCATGCACATGATTTTATGTGCGCCTTTCCCTTCATTTTTCCACTGGGACAAAACGGATTTACTCGATTTTACAACTGGCGTAACTTTTGTGTTCTCGGCTTCTCGTAGCGCCCAAAAATCCATTGACGGCACAAACCACTCATCTTGTTGATACAAACTTAAATGAATCGCAGTTTTTTCGCACAATTGAATAACGGTTTCCAATACAGCATTCTCGATAAATGCCGAGTGCAAAACTTGGTTGTTGTGCAGTACCAAACCGCCATTATAAGCGATTATCGGCGTTCCAACATTTCCCAACTGGCTTTGTAAATGCCGCATTGCTTTTGGCATTCTGGAAGAAATAAGCACAAAAGGAATGGGAAAAACACGTTGAATTTCTTGGATGGTGAACACCGACAATTCTCGGTTTTTATCCAAAAGTGTACCGTCAATATCCGAGCAAATTAATTTATAAGTCATTTGTTTCATTCTTTAATGCGGTGCAAAAGTAAGAAATAAACAGAGGTGTTTCGGGTTGTAAGAATTCTGCTGTTTGCTAAAAACTTGAAAATGCGCTCCTGCCAAAGCATCTCATAAATTATTAATTTATGCTAAAAATATAATTCAGGCAGTCTCATCAAATCAAAAAAAATTTACTACCTTAATCTTTTAAACACTAAAACTTCAATTATGCTACCTTCAATTCATAAATTTAAATATATAGCGCTCTTTTTTTTTACTGGGTTTATTTACGGACAGAAACCCACACATTCACCAAGCCCACAAGATAATACCCCAATAGATCTCAGTAATTTGTTTGATGTCATTGTTTATATTGTCCTGCCTATCGGCATGTTTATACTCTATTTTTTATGGCGAAGACAGGTTAAAAAAAACAGGGAAAATAAAAATTTAAAATGAAATAAATGAAGAAATTGATGACCATCCGTAATGCAACATAATATGTTCGTCAACCTAAACTTGTCTCAGGTTCGCTCTCAATAAAAAGTTACATGTCAATTAGTAATGTCATGCTGAAACGAGTTCAGCATGGCATTGTTTCATGTTGCGCAACATTAGGAAAATTAGTATATTTTTTAGATATTTACATTTAAATATTAATATTTTATGGCAACAGTTGAGAAAATAAGAAACGGATTGATTGATAAAATCCTTTCCATTAGAAATAAAGATTTTTTACAAGCACTTGATAAACTTATTTCTTCAAGTTCAGCCGAATCAGATATTGTAAAATTGACTAATGAGCAAAAAGCTATGCTGGAAATGAGCGAAAACGACATTAAAAACGGGAATCTAATTTCGCAAGAAGAAATGAATAAACGAAATCTTGAATGGCTAAACGCAACGTAATCTGGACTAAAACTGCGGATATGCAATTCGTTAGTATTTTAGGATATTGGGTGAAAAGAAATAAATCGAATACATATTCGAAAAAATTAGTTAAACTCGTAACTGAAAGAACAACTCAATTTGCTGAAACACCTTTTATATTTAAAGCGACAGATTTTAACGGAGTTAGAATAGCATCATTAGGAAATTTTAGTATTTACTTTAAAGTGACAGAGGTTTCAATAATTGTTTCTGCTTTTTGGGACAATCGACAAGATCCGAAGAAACTTTTGAAAATATTGCAAAATGAAAAGTAACGTTGCACACCTCATAAAATTTATGCTCAAATTTAAACTTATATAAACGAAAAGCATTCAAAACAATTTATGAACAATCAGAAATATTATCTGGTTTTTTTGATTTTTGTGGAGTAAAAAATCGTATTTAATGACCAAAAGAAAAATCTTTTAATTTGTGATTCCTGAAATAGCGGATAGTTCGAGAACCGTAACTTCATTAAATTTTCTTTTAAATTTTAACCAAATAAACGCATCCACAAATAAACATCCTGTTTAACATAACCCAATCCAAATGTTTTGATAATTTTGCGCCACAATTTGTTACGATGCAATTCACCGGAAAACGTTACCTCGATTATAGCTCTTTTATTAAATCGACCTTTGGAGAAAGGGTTCAAAAAATATCTTTGGATATCGGCTTTTCCTGTCCGAACCGAGATGGCTCAAAAGGTTATGGCGGCTGTACGTATTGCAACAATGACACTTTTAATCCGTCCTATTGCGAATCAACAAAAAGCATTACCCAACAGTTAGAAGAAGGGATTTCATTTTTTGACAAAAAATACAAATCGCAAAAGTACTTCGCTTATTTCCAAGCATATACAAATACTTATTCCGATATTGAAAGTCTCAAAAAGATGTATGATGAAGCGTTAAGGTTTCCTAAAGTTATCGGATTGGTGATTGGAACGCGACCCGACTGTATTTCAGAAGAAGTGATTGATTATTTGTCCTTTTTGTCTAAAAAATACTTTATTTCGTTGGAATTTGGCGTTGAAAGCACCTTAAATAAAACCTTGCTGAAAGTAAACCGGTGCCACACTTTTGAAGAAACTCAAATTGCTTTTGAACGTTGCGCCAACAGAGGCATTCATCTGGGGGCGCATTTAATCATCGGTTTGCCTGGAGAAACCAAAGCCGAATTGCTGAACCACGCCACAGAAATCTCCAAACTTCCTATTCAGGCACTAAAAATGCACCATTTACAAATTGTCAAAAATTCGATTATGGCTGTGCAATACAAGAGAAATCCGGAAGATTTCAATTTGTTCACTTCTGAAAGCTACGTAGATTTTATAAGTGATTTTGTAGGCTATTTAAAACCAGACATCAGTATAGAAAGGTTTGCAAGTGAAGCGCCTTATGATTTACTGATTGCGCCAAAATGGAA
>DAIQBF010000071.1:0-12694 GCA_036781305.1 Lutibacter sp. | reverse complement strand
TGAAAAAGCCACCATAATTGCGGAAAATGCCATGAAAGCAAAACAGCAATTTTTTTTTTTTTTTTTTCATGAAATTCGCACACCTATGAATGCGATTATCGGCTTTACAAAAGTGGTGTTAAAAACGGAGTTGACCGCAAAACAAAAAGAATATTTAAAGGCCATAAAAATAAGTGGCGACGCCTTAATTGTGCTCATCAACGATATATTAGATCTCGCAAAAGTGGATGCCGGGAAAATGACATTTGAGCAAATACCATTTAAAATGTCTGTATCCATCTCGGCAATGCTTCATTTGTTTGAAACCAAAATTCGCGAAAAGAATTTAAAATTGGTAAAAGAATACGATGATAAAATACCTGGCGTTTTGGTTGGAGACCCCGTGAGATTGCACCAAATTATCATGAATTTGGTAAGCAATGCCGTTAAATTTACCACAAAAGGAAAAATTACGGTGAGCGCCAAATTACTTTCGGAAGATGATACAGAAGTAACTATCGAATTTTCCGTTTCTGATACCGGAATTGGCATCCCCGAAAATAAAATAGACAGAATTTTTGAAAACTTTCAGCAGGCATCAAGCGGAACCTCCCGTTTGTATGGAGGAACCGGATTGGGCTTGGCAATTGTCAAACAATTAATAGAACCACAAGGCGGAAGCATTCATGTAATAAGTAAAGTTGATGAAGGCGCTAATTTTATCTTTACTTTAAGTTTTCTAAAAACAAAAGCTGAAGCTGAAATTGAAACGCAACTCATGGAATTGGATACTGACATCACCAACGTAAAGGTATTGGTGGTTGAAGATATTCCGCTTAACCAATTACTGATGAGAACATTATTGGACGATTTTGGATTTGAATGTGACATTGCAGGCAATGGAAAAATAGCCATCGAAAAAATGCAAACCAAAGCGTACGACCTTATTTTGATGGATTTACAGATGCCGGAAATGAACGGATTTGAAGCTACTGAATACATTAGGCACGAAATGAAATCCAATATCCCAATCATCGCTTTAACGGCAGATGTCACTACCGTTGATTTGGCCAAATGCAAAGCTGTTGGAATGAATGATTATATCGCGAAACCTGTTGATGAAAGATTATTGTACACTAAAATGGTAGGATTTTTGAAAAAAACCCCTGTTACAGTAGAACCCAATGTAAGTGAATTGGCTAAATCTGTAAAAATTAAATGCACCAACTTAAATTATTTGAATACCCGAACCAAATCCAATAGGGTGCTAATGATGGAAATGATTTCCCTTTATTTGGAACAAACGCCACCTTTAATAATCGAAATGAAACAAAGTCTGTTAAATGAAGACTGGAAATTATTGCAGGCAACCGTCCATAAAATGATTCCTTCGTTTTCAATTATGGGAATTAGTGCAGATTATGAAAACATGGCTAGAGAAATTCAGGAATATGCAAGCTCACAACAAAAAACTGATAACATATCAGAAATGGTGACGAAACTTGAAAAAGTTTGTTTGCAGGCTTGTGATGAACTAAAAATAGAATTTAACACAATAAAAAACAACACAAATGAATAAAGGAAATAAAAATAGTCTGCCGACAGGCAAGATCAAACTTTTTCTGGTTGATGATGATGCTGTTTACTTAAAATTAATGGAAATTGAATTCCTTAATCATGCAGATTTTGATATTGAAACTTACCCAACCGGTGAACTGTGCCTAGAAAATTTATCTCATAGCCCAGATGTCATCATATTGGATTATTATCTTGATGACATCAACAAAAACGCGATGAATGGAATAGAGACCTTAGACAAAATAAAAGCCATAAACCCAGATATTCCCGTCATAATGTTGTCATCACAAGATAAAATTGACATTGCCATAAGTTGCATGCATCACGGTGCATTTGATTATGTGGTAAAAAGCGAAACTGCATTTATGCGTCTTCAAAAAATTATTACGGCCATTTTCGAATTCAAAAAAATTGAAAAACAATTGAATTGGTATATGGAAAGAATGTGATATTTATAAATCAAACCCATAAAACAACAAAGCCCATTTCTTATTGAATGGGCTTTGTTTTTTAAATCCATTTAATATACAAACATCAATAAATTCTTTGAAATTATTTTGGCAATATTTTTGCTATAAAAATCGATATTTCTTTTTAAAAAATGACATTAAAAAATTAAAAATACTTATTTTCGCTAGATTAAAATAGAAAATAGGATTGTTATTTTAAGCAATTATCTCTAAAAAATTATTTAAAATTAAAAACATGCAAGTAGCAGTAACCAGAAAAAAGAATATTTTTTCTCCCGATCCTTCAAGGGTAATCGCCCGTTTTCTACATTTAAATGATGAAAGGTCATCTACCATCATTAAGCTGGTATTGGCAATGACAGAAAAAGAAGTAAATATTGCCTTGAGCCAGTTATTGAGAGGATATTCAAAAAGACACAGAAATATTTCACGAATATTTGAGAACCATTTTAACAAACTGGCACACATATTTGATGAAATTGGAGTTGATGGAGAAGCGCTCAGTCTGGCCCAGAAAGCGTTAATAGGCTCATATTTTACCATGGAATATTCCATTGAATCCGCCGCTTTTTTTAATCCATCCATTGTGGAACATCCCGATCAGTCAGAATTGCAATTTGGCGAGAAAAGGGTAATTATCAGTTTTCGGGCTACGGGAGAAGGACATATTTCATCCCTTGTTTTCCGCAAGGGAGTTCTTGACAAAAATAATAACCTAACCCTAGGATCTGTTGGTAAAATGTTGGCCGAAGCGGATAAAGTTATTTATAATGTTTTCGACAAAAAAAGTTTTGAAGAAAAATTGAATAAAATTCAGTACCGCCAAAATATTATTTCTCCCGTCACAGAAATTAATATTGCCGAAATGCAAGACCCCGAAAATGTAGTTCCTTCGGTTATCTTAGGGGCCCATGATAAAAAGCATTTTCAGGGAAAAATTATTTCTCCCGCTTTTATCATGGATAAATTAGAAGATAATTTCACTTATAATGAACTGATGGTGAAACTTGAACTGGCAATGAAGAATCCTGATATTTCGGAGGATCAACTCAAAGTAATAAATCAAACACTATGTCTGGTTTCGGCGCAATATGAGATTAATTTTTCGATTGATTCTGCCATCTCTGAAAGGGTTATTTTTCCCATCTCAGCATCCGAGCAACGAGGTATTGAAGATGCCAGATTTGTTAAGTTTACTGATGATAATGGCGAAGTGACCTATTTTGCCACATACACCGCTTACGATGGGGTAACCGTTTTACCTAAGTTAATAAGCACCACCGACTTTTATAATTTCAAGATTTTGCCTGTTAACGGGAAAATTGCCCTCAATAAGGGAATGGCTTTATTCCCAAGAAAAATCAACGGAAAATTCGCCATGCTTTGCCGCATAGATGGGTTCAATAATTATATTGCTTTTTCAGACAATCTCAGAGTCTGGAACAAAGCTAAAATGATACAGCAACCCAAATATCCATGGGAATTTGTGCAAATGGGCAATGCCGGTTCTCCTATTGAAACAAAAGACGGTTGGTTGGTGATTACCCATTCCGTGGGTCCTATGAGAGAATATTCTTTGGGGGCTTCTCTGTATAAACTTGACAACCCGGAAATTGAGATTGGGAGGTTATCAGAACCGCTAATGGTCCCTAATGAATCGGAAAGAGAAGGATATGTTCCAAATGTCATTTATTCATGTGGCTCCATTATTCATAATGATGATTTAATTATCCCCTACGCTATGTCGGACCATTCATCAACTTATGCCACAGTGAATCTCAAGGAACTTCTGAATGTTCTTAAAACCCCTGTTAATAATAACGAGGAGTAAGGTTTATCCAATAAAACTTCAATTGCAAGGGCAATGTCATTAAGTTAAGGAAATGTTTGTCATTGCTTCGCCAGTTCGCTATCGCTCGTGCCCGACAAAGGAGGAATCGCATCAAATAGCTTAGAATAATGAGATTCCTCTGATGCCTCGGAATGACAAAATAAAGGCATTAAAGTCTTAACTTAATGACATTGATTGCAAGGGAGCAATCTTAATTTTCCCTGAAATTACATTTTCTATAGGCGCGTTTAGGCTAAATAAACGCAGCCTACAGCCAAATGTGCAAGAGTAATGTTACTTTATATTTATATTTTACCATTAAAATGATTAAAAAACCTCTCTGTTTATCAACAAATTAAAAGATACATGCCCATGGATAATCTGTGAATCATGTAACTCTTACCTTAAATTGTGTAACACTTTTCAATAGTAAGCACCGCATCTTTGTAGTTAATAATTAAATTAAAAACAAAAATTATGAGTTCAGGAAAAGTAGTGCTAGGTTTATTGGCAGGTTTAGCCACAGGTGCCATTGCGGGTATTTTATTTGCTCCGGCTAAAGGTACGGTCACAAGAAGAAAAATTACCAAACAGGGCAAAAATTATGAAAAAAAACTGGAAAAAAAATTCAGTAAAAATATGGACATGGCAAATAAAAAATTTGACAAGTTAAAGAGTGAGGTTTCTGAATTTGTTGAAAAAAAAATACCAAAGGCTGAAGCCATTAAAAAATAGATAAAACCAGCCAGAAGCTGAATAGTCTGCAATAAATTAAATATTTCGAAAATTGTCCTGTCAGGTATTTTGTTAAATAGTCAAGTATGAAGTACCCTAAATTTATACTACTGTAATTGAGTTATCCTGACAGGTCTTTTTTGAAATATCTATAATATTATATGGATAAAAATAAATTTAGGAATGGAAACATTGAACTTTCGTTTAGATATAGATAATAATTTTTTAAAGATCAATATTTTATTATTTTCACAATCAATTTCCAATCCATGGTTTCAAATTAATTGGAATTAAGAACGCATTCAAATCTGGTGCAATATGTGAATTTTGTAACTTATTTACATAATTATGTAACACACCGCCTAGGGAAACTGCCCATCTTTACACCGTAGTTTAAGCGGTGATTATTTGATAAAAAATTTGCGTAAATTACAAATAAATATAGTGGAGTCCAGAACCCACTCTAAAAACGGCTTGCTTGGTGGTACAAATCTGATAACTGTTAGGGTAATTGGGAAGGGCAATAAAAAGCAGGAAAATAAATTTAAAATTTAAAAACATGAAAAAAATCATTTTATCGGCTTTTGTGCTAATCGGATTGGCATTTACCACACAAGCTCAGGAAATCTCTAAAAATGCAATAGGTTTACGTTTAGGGGACAGTGGTGGTTTCGGAACTGAAATCACTTACCAAAGGGCTTTGGGAAGCAACAACAGACTTGAACTTGATTTAGGTTGGAGAAACAGAAAAGACTTCCATAATAACGGTTATAATGATGATGCTATCAAGTTAGCTGCTTTATACCAATGGGTAATGAACATCGATAGCGGTTTCAACTGGTATGTTGGTGTAGGTGGTGGATTAGGTTCTTATGGTTATGATAATAACAATAATCATTATAACGATACATTTGCCTTTGCTGCAGGTGACATAGGACTTGAGTACAATTTTGATATTCCATTGTTAATCTCTTTAGATTTTAGACCTGAATTTGGTGGGAATGGTTATTACTATAACAATTATAATTCTGATATTGCATTAGGAGTTAAATACCAATTCTAAGAGCTAACAGTTAAATGATCAACAAAAACATTGGTTAATTAGACTGAAGATTGGCCTAATTAACCAATGTTTTTTTACAATAAATCTTAAAAACTTAAAAAATGAACTTAAAAAGAATCTTTGGGGCATTGCTTACCGCCCTCGGAATTGGTGGTTTAATTTATACTGCCATATTATTTGTAAATAGTTCAAACAGCAATTATGCAATAAAAACCCTTGTGGTTTTTGGCGTGCTGGGTATCGTTTTTTTTATTGCCGGCATCAGCCTAATACGCACCACAAAAGACGAAGCATAAATTAATTTTCTGCACAACAAGCTTATGGTTAACCATACATCAACAATAAGAATTGGCGAAAAACAAAAAAAATCATCTATTAATATTTTTTTATTCATAAATTTAAGTATTAAAAAATACATACCACACAATCTAAATTAAAAACATCTAATCATGAAAACAAAAACCATAGGAATCGTTATTGCCATTTTAGGAATACTAATGATTATTTATACTGGGTTCAATTATATGACCACAGAAAAAGTAGTTGACTTCGGTCCGATGCAAATGAGTGTGGAAAAGAGCCACCCAGTGCAATGGTCACCAATTGTTGGTGTTTTATTGCTGGTTGGAGGAATTGTAATTGTTGCCATGGACAAGAAAAAGTTGTGAGTTTTATGTTTATTACCTAAAAATAATGAACTCTCAATTGTAAAGGTTGCAGAGAACAATCTCCTTTTTATATTTTTATAAACAGCATGATTTCTTATAAAATCATGCTGTTTATTTTTCTAAAAGCAAATCAATTATTATTTTAACCAGTAATCCTTCAACATTTAGATCTTAAAATATTGATTGGCAACCAACTCATAAATATGTGAATCTTGTAACTTTTTTAAAAAGTTATGTAACTTCTCCAGAGGTGATTGAACTTACCTTTACCTATCAATTATTTTCGAATAAATTTAAAAAAATAATCCCAACATTACCTATTATAATACTGGTCAAACATTGCTATTTAAACATATTGAAGGCACTTATAAAAAAACAATATGAAAAAATTAAAAATTATTAATATAAAAAAGGTAAAAAGTCTGGCGGCACAGCGTTCCATTAAGCTCAGCGAAGATACACTGGATCAAAAAGAAAGAGCCAATGGTTTTTTGGAAGAAGTTGGGGATTTGTCCCTTTTCATAAAACAAATCTTTAAAGAAACTTTTTCACGCAATTTTGAATTTAAGGAATTTTTGCGCCAGTGTTATGAAATAGGCAATAAATCATTGCCGCTTATAATTATTACAGGGTCCATTATGGGTCTTGTGCTCACCATTCAATCCCGTCCGGCGATGGCAAAATTTGGCGCTGTCACGATGTTGCCGGGAATGGTAGCCGTTTCTATTATTCGCGAAATTGGCCCAATTATCACCGCTTTAATTTGTGCCGGTAAAATTGGTTCGGGGATGGGCGCAGAATTGGGCTCCATGAAAGTAACGGAACAAATTGATGCCATGGAAGTTTCCGCAACCAATCCTATCAGATATCTCGTTGTAACACGGGTGCTTGCCGCAACATTAATGCTGCCCATTTTGGTGCTTTTTGCTGATGCATTTGGATTGTTGGGAAGTTGGATTGGCGTAAACATAAAAGGAGATGTGAGTCTGGTTTTATATATTTTTCAGGCATTTGGGTCTATCAATTTTTTAGATTTCTTTCCTGCCTTGATAAAAACTTTCCTTTTCGGGGCAGTCATCGGAATTGTGGGTTGCTACAAAGGATTTACAGCCGGAAGAGGCACTGAAAGTGTTGGAAAAGCAGCAAATGCCGCCGTGGTTTTGTCTTCCTTGCTTATCATTATTGTTGACATGATTGCCGTACAAATAACAGATATGTGGTTATGAAAAATTCACAAGAAACTAGTTTAGACACTATTTCAGAAGAAAAAATAACTTCTGAAACATTGATAGAAATAAAAAACATGAAGAAGTCTTTTGGAAGACTGGAAGTGTTAAAAGACATTTCCTTAAAACTTCGAAATGGCGAAAACTTAGTTGTTCTGGGCAAATCGGGATCGGGGAAATCCGTGCTTATTAAATGCATCGTGCGATTGTTAAATCCAGACGGCGGCAAAATTAAGTTGCTCAACAAAAATGTGGGAACTTTAAAAGGACAAAAATTAAACGAATTAAGGAAAAAAATCGGCTTTCTTTTTCAAAACGGCGCTTTGTATGATTCCATGACAGTAAAACAAAATTTAGAGTTTCCGCTTCGCAGAATTAAAAGAAATTTAAATGAACAAGAAATAGACGAAAAAGTGAAAGAAGTGTTGGAAAATGTCGGACTTTCAGATGTGTTGGAAAAAATGCCTTCACAACTGTCTGGCGGTATGCGAAAACGAATAAGTTTGGCGCGTTCCATTATTTTGGATCCGGTAATTATGTTGTATGATGAACCTACAACCGGACTCGATCCGGTAACATCTGATGAAATCAGCGAATTGATCAATTCGGTTCAAAAAAAGTATAAAACATCTTCTATTATTATAACACACGATATTGCCTGTGTGCGCATTACCGCCGACCGCATTATTATGTTGCATGAAGGCTATGTTTATGCAGAAGGAAAACTTGAGGAATTTGAAAAATCGGAGGATCCTTTGATTATGTCCTTCTTTAAATGATGCCAGAATAAAAAAACGATCAAAACAATGAAATAAAAAAATATAGTAACAATATTAAAAAAAATATTATGAATACACACTCAACAAAATTCAAAGTACGATTAGGGCTGTTCGTGGCTGCAGGATTTGTGATTTTTGCCATTGCAATATTTTTGATAGGCCGACAAAAAAACCTGTTTAATTCTGTTTTTAGCCTCTCCACAACTTTCTATAACGTAAGCGGATTGCAGGTTGGCAACAATATTCGGTTTTCAGGAATCAATGTTGGAACGGTTGACAACATCAAAATTATCAATGATTCAACGGTAATTGTGAATATGATTGTTCAGAAAGACGTGCAGCGGTTTATTAAAACAGACGGAATGGTGCTTATCGGTTCAGAAGGAATTATAGGCGACCGGGTTTTAATTATTACCCAGGGAAGCGCCGAGACAAAATCGGTAAAAAGCGGTCAATTTCTTTCATCAGTAGAACCGGTTGAAACTGATGCCATTATGGCCAGCCTGGATATTACCGCACAAAATGCAGAGATCATTTCAGGACAAATAATAGAAATATTGTACGACATCAACCAAGGAAAAGGAACGCTTGGAATGCTGATACAGGATTCCACCATGGCAGAAAGCCTTAACAAAACAATGGGCAATCTGCAAAAAAGCAGCAAAGGATTGAATGAAAATATGGAAGCTGCCAAGAGTAATTTTCTTTTGAGAGGCTATTTCAGAAAAAAAGAAAGAGCAGCCGAGAAAAAAAAGGAAGAAGCGGCTGGGACAAAAAAAGAATAAGCAAAGATCCTAATTTTAAAAACAATTGGATATTTTGATTATAATGATACAGATGATTTCTAAATGCTAAATACTAATTACCTGTGGCTGGCAAACTGAAATCCAATTAACGTGAGAATTATGTAACTTTTATAAAAAATTATGTAATAGCACAAATAATAATGTGACATACCTTTACCAAATAATGAGTAATGAACTACTAGCACAAAATGAAAATGAAAAACTCTGCTGATTTAAGAGGAAACTGGTTTGAAACAAAAGAAAAGCTAAAAATGAAGTTCGTTAAGCTTACAGACAATGATTTCATTTTTGCAGAAGGCAGACGAACTGAAATGATAGAACGGCTTCAGCAAAAACTTGGGCTGCCAAAAGAAGAAATTCGAAAAATTATTTCGGATCTATAATTTGAAAGGTAATTAAACAATAACAACTAAAACCAAAAAAATGAAAAAATTAATTTTTACGCTTACAGCAACCATATTGCTAACAGGCGCTATTTTCACAAGTTGTAACACTGCCGCAGAAAAAGTTGAAAACGCGAAAGAAAAGTCCATTAAAGCGGATGAAGATTTCAATACTGCTAAAGAAGAATATTTGGCAGATGTTGAAAATTTCAGAATAGAAACAGCCGCTAAAATTGAAGCGAACAAACAAATGATCGCCGACTTTAATTTGAAAATAGTCTCTGCAAAAAAAGATGCAAGAGCCTATTATGTTGAGCAAATTGCCGTATTGGAACAGAAAAATATTGCGATGAAAGAAAAATTGGATGCTTATGAGGTTAGCGGAAAAGACAATTGGGAAACATTCAAAACTGAATTCAACAAGGATATGAATGATTTGGGAGAAGCCTTTAAAAACTTTACGGTTAAAAATGAGTAAACAATTTTGATAATTAGCCAATTTTAAATAAACAATTAAACAGTTAAACAATTAAACATATAAATCATGGGAAATTTACTTTATACATTTGCGGTTATTTTAATTATTCTTTGGGCCATTGGATTCGTTGGCTATAGTATGGGCGGACTCATACATATTTTATTGGTAATTGCTATTATTGCAATTATCCTAAGATTAATTTCAGGAAGAAGGATTTAACAAATCAATTTTGATTTTAAATTTATATGATATCGGTATTTGAAAATGTCTATATTTTTCTCTAAATTTTCTTCATCAAAAAAAACTTCTTTCTAAAATTTGACACCATAACTTTTCAATCCTAACATAATTATCCGCTAATTTTAAAAAGAAAACTGATATAAATCAATTCTTAAACTGATTTATATCAAAGTATTGAATAAAGAATCTTGTTAATTTTATTAGGTTGCTAAAACTGGAAATAACAACCTTCCTAATTAGCCAATTTTGAATCTTTCGCAAAACTGTGCCTGCCGGACAGGCAAGTTCAGGTTAACGGAATTTTGAAATACACAATTAAACTAAAAAAATATAAATCATGGGAAATCTACTTTACACCGTTGCAGTCATTTTAGTGATTCTTTGGGCCATCGGGTTCTTAGGATTTCACGTTGGGGGAATCATTCACATCCTCTTGGTTATTGCAGTTATTGCAGTTATACTAAGAATTATTAGAGGATGATAAAACAATTTCTTATTGGACAAACAAAAATATCGGTATTTCAAATGCCGATATTTTTTTGTCAAACATTTTCTTCAAATCAGATAAAAACTGCCTTTCATCATAAAAAACTTTTGACCTTCCAAGGTTAGATTTCAGCCTAAAAAAACCTTAACAAATAATCAATGTGTGAATTATGCAAGTCTTTGACAAAATTATGTAAGACTTTCACGCTTATATGTAACCATCTTTGTTCTATGAAAAATATTTTCACCCCAAATACAAAAATTATGAACATTAAAACCCAAAAATTATGATCGCTAAAAAATTACTGACAACAATTGCATTTGCTTTTGTTTTATTATTTTCAGGCTGCGCAGAAGATGATTTCAATGAAATCGATGGACTTTGCCCGCTTGTTATTTCGACGAATCCCGAAGACGGCGCAATTGACGTGCCTCTAAATCAGGTAATCACGGCAACTTTCAATGAGAAAATGAATGCTTCAACAATTACAGGAGCTTCATTTACTGTTGGAAATGGTGGTACATTGATAAATGGAACGGTTAGCTATACCGATTCAACGGCTGTTTTTACGCCTTCATCACTACTTGATGAAAACACGGAATATACCGGGACCATTAAAACGTTGGCTAAAGATTTAAGGGGAAATGCCTTACAGGAAGATTATGTGTGGACATTTGTTACCGTGCTTCCTTTGCCCGAATTTTCTGTTGAAGTATCCTCAAATCCAGAACTTGGCGGCGTAACCGCCGGCGGCGGTTTATTTGACCAAGGCACTGCGGTAACTGTAACAGCCGTTCCAAATGCAGGATATACTTTCCTTAACTGGACAGATAACGGAATTGAAGTTTCCACAAGTGCAAATTATCAATTTTTATTGACAGCAGACAGAACTTTGGTTGCAAATTACATCCCAGTTCAATTTTCAGTAAATGTATCCTCAAATCCAACTCTTGGCGGCGTAACTGCTGGTGGAGGCGTATTTAATCAAGGTGCTACAGTAACTGTAACAGCTGTGCCAAATGCAGGTTATACATTTGATAACTGGACAGATAACGGAACGGAAGTTTCTACAAGTGTAAATTATCAATTTATATTGACAGCAGACAGAACTTTGGTTGCTAACTATAGTCTTATCCCTATAACTCAATTTGCGATAATTGTATCCTCAAATCCAGAACTTGGCGGTGTAACTGCCGGTGGCGGTTTATTTGACCAAGGTACTGCGGTAACTGTAACAGCCGTTCCAAATGCAGGTTATACATTTGATAACTGGACAGATAACGGAATTGAAGTTTCCACAAGTGCAAACTATCAATTCTTATTGACAGAAGACAGAACTTTGGTTGCAAATTACAGTTTGATACCGCCAACTCAATTTGCCGTAAACTTATCATCAAGCCCTGTTGAAGGCGGATCAACTAATGGATCAGGTTCATTTGATGCCGGAACCAGTGTTGCTGTAACAGCAACCGCAAATACAGGATATACTTTTGTAAACTGGACATTGGCCGGAGTTGAAGTTTCAACCAATGCAAATTACACATTCGTATTAAATGCAAATACAACTTTGGTTGCCAATTTTGTAATCAATACTTATACATTACAAGTAACTTCAGTAAATGGAACTGTGGCAATAGACCCAGTACAAGCCACTTACAATCATGGAGCTACAGTGGTGCTTACGCCTACACCTGCCACAGGGTATGAATTTACCTCTTGGAGCGGTGATGCCACAGGAAATGACAATCCGTTAACAGTAACTATGAATGGCAACAAAAATATCACAGCCAATTTTAGTTTAATTGCAGTCACTTTTACTTTAAATGTAACTGCGGTAAATGGATCTGTTAGCAAAAATCCTGATAATTTAACTTACAATGATGGAGACAGCGTAATCCTTACGCCCACCCCAGATTCAGGGTATGAATTTACCTCTTGGAGCGGTGATGCCACAGGAAATGACAATCCGTT